>CAYLVC010000213.1:0-5640 GCA_964387005.1 uncultured Dehalococcoidales bacterium
TCTACTTGCCCTTCGCTTTCAGGTCTTCCCTGAGGTCCTTGATGGCGGTCTCCAGGTCGGCATTGGGCGGGTATACCCGGTCAAAGCCCAGCGCCTTGAATTTCTCCTCCACCAGGGCATGCTCCTGCCTGCCCACCATCAGGTTGCCGCCGATATACAGCAGCACGTTTTCCAGACCGGCCTCTTTGATCTTCTCTTTAAAGCCTTTCAAATCAAACTCACCCATCCCGTAAAGCGAGCTCATCAAAATGGCATCCGCCCTGGTTTCCTGGGCAGCCTTGATGAAGTCTTCAGGCGGCGTATATGCCCCCAACTCGGTTACCCTGAACCCCGCTTCCCGCAGCGCCCGGGACAATATCTTGGTACCGATGACATGGGCATCCGTTCCCAGTGTCCCGGTGATTATCATTGCTTCGCTCATATTTAACGCTCCTCCTGCCATTGACACGTTATTTTTCATCCGCTGTACTACTTATAGCTGTCTGGTGGGTTAGACTTCGAGTAAGGGAATTCGCTTAACCCACCCTGCAATACCATTACTCCTTCTCCCCTGACTCACAACTCATAACTTGTAACTGGAAACTCGTACCTATTGGTCATAGGGCGGCAAACCGACCAGCTTGCCCTTGCTGAAACCCCATAAATCCCGGACGGCGGTATGGTAGTCGACTTTCTTGCCTTCGGCCTTTTCTCTTTCGGCGATTTTTTCACGGTGGAAGTCCTTGATTTCTTCAGAGAAAGGCAGGTTGCCAAACTCCAGGTAACGGCAGGCGCCCCGCACATCTCTTACTCCCAAAACCTGGTCTTTGACATTCATATTTGAGCTCCAGGGTGAATCAAGCACGCCGGCTTTCAGGGCTTTACAGGCGCCAACCAGGACATCACCGTCTCCCATTTCAATGACCCTGTCAACAATAGCCCTGACCTCTGTCTCGGTGATCTTCCTTTCGATTTCTATCTCTTTCATATCGAGTTTGATCTTCTGTTCTCTCACTACGTCAAAGACCCATTTGGCCGAACGATAGCTCATTGCATGACTCTCGGCGGTGGGAATGCCAGCCCCTTCATCCACTGTTCTGATGCAGACCGCTTCAGCATCTGAGAGCGAAGCCACCATGGCAGTATAATTGATATAACCAAAAGCCCCACCCAGGTCCAGAGGAACGGGATACAGCGGCGTCATCTGGCAGACCCTGCCGGTAACCATGGTATCCTTGTAACCGAATCTATCCAGGTATTCGCGCAGCAGGTTGGGAGAAACATCCGTCCAGGCTATATCCTGCGCCATGTTTCCCATATAATGCACCAGAGGGTTCAGGGCTTTGACGCCCTGTTCCGCTGCCGCCAGGCATTCGATGATCTGGCAGGCAAAATTCATACTCAGGGGAAAGGTAGCGGAAGGTATCCAGCCATGAGAGTCCAGGCTGATGATCACGTCCCTCTCAGCATACCAGCCGCACAGTCGGTAATTAAACTGGCTGTTGATAATGGACTCTTCCAGGGTTATGTTTTTACTGTAGCTGCCGAAACTGATGAATATTTCACCTCCGCCGGCTGTCATGCCGGAGGCAATGGAGATTTCCATGGCCAGTCCATCCGGACCACGGGGACTGAAGGCCGAATTTTTGCAGGACTCTACCACCTTGCGGGTATTCTTTACACCATGAATGGCAATTGGGTAGCCGTTCAATATCCTTTTCCCGGTCTTTTCACTTTCTTCGAGGGCTTGCTGGGCTTTGGTGAAATTTTGAGTTCGGCTGTAACTGTCGGTAGTTACGGGTATAAGCGGAACACCCTCCTTTTCCAGTGTCTGGCAGAGCTTAATCTCGTCTTCAAGGATAGCTGTACCTCCCCGGGGTGATACCACAATTCTGCCCTCTTCGCGCAGTTTTTTCATCACCTTCCACCAGATCTGGCTGTCCGGCAGGCTTTTCTGATAGGCAATAGCATCATTAAAGTCTACTTCCTTACCGGTAGGCCACCTGGCCAGCCATTCTTTTCTCTTTTCCATCAGTGTCTTATCATCCAGACACTTGTTGCTGATCGGTAATACCATCTCCACCTCCGAAATTTTCAAGTATTGAGATTAATAAACCAGGCTTAATAAATTAAGTCCTGATATGCTATCATAGTAGTAATAATATCGGGTAAATATATAACATTATAAGTTGTACATTACCACACAGTCAACGTATACGCCTGAAACCTGACGGCAACAACCGCTTTTTATGCAGGCAGTGCGACATTCTATGAGTATAATAGCCAGACTGGCTCAGACCTGAAACAACAGATCTGGAAACTGTAACAAAAATCGAAAAAGAAAGGAGTCTAACATGGGCGGCGGATACATGGGTAAAATGCTGTGGGTCAATCTGCACAGCGGTGAAATCAAAGTAGAAACACCGGACGAAAAACTCTACCGGGACTTCATCGGAGGCTACGGTATCGGAGCCAGGATACTCTACAGCAAACAGAGAGGCGGGGTTGACCCTCTTGGCCCGGAAAACACCCTTGGAATAATCACCGGAATACTCACAGGCACGCCTGTTCCCATGGCCTGCCGTTATGAAGTGGTGGCCAAATCCCCTCTTACGGGAAGCTGGGGCAATGCCAATTGCGGTGCGGATTTCGGTCCTTACCTGAAATTTGCGGGTTATGACGCTGTTTTTTTTACGGGCATCGCGGAAAACCCGGTCTATCTTTTGATTGATAACGGCCATGCCGAACTGAAAGATGCTTCCCATCTCTGGGGAAAGGACACTTTTGAGACCGAAGATCTGCTGACAGCCGAATATGGAGAAGCCGCCAAAGTGATCACCATCGGAGTGGCAGGTGAACTTTGCAGCCTGCTATCCTGCATTATCACGCACAAGGGTTCGGCAGCAGGACGGTCCGGACTGGGTGCTGTCATGGGCTCTAAAAAACTTAAGGCAGTGGTGGTCAGGGGCGATCATAAGGTCCCCCTCGCCGATACCGACCTGGTAAACAGTCTTCGGAAAGAATTTCTTCCGGCCTTCAAGAACCCTATCGCCAATGGGCTGCACACCTGGGGCACGGCCGGACATGCAGCAAATTCCATCCACAGCGGGGATACGCCCATTAAGAACTGGGGTGGGGTGGGTGTGGTGGAAATCCCCGACCCCTCGGGACTCGAAAAGGAGCAAATCAATTCTAACATCGATAAACTGACCGGCTGCTGGCATTGCCCTATCGCCTGCCGCGGCCTCTATAAAGAGGGAACGGGAGATTACAGGTATCCAGCCGGCACCAAGCGTTTTGAATATGAAACCGCAGCGGCCTTCGGCGGGATGTGCCTGAACACCAATGCCGAATCCATCAAAATGGCCAATCACTTCTGCAACTTTTACGGGATGGATACGATTTCCACGGGAACGACCCTCTCCTTTGCCATGGAGTGTTACGAACACGGCCTGATTACACGCGCCGATACAGACGGGGTCGATCTGAGGTGGGGCAATCACCAGGCCATGCTGAAAATGCTGGAAAAAATGGCTTCCAGGGAAGGTTTCGGAGCAGTACTGGCGGACGGAGTCAAGATGGCAGCCGAGAGGATAGGCCACGGAGCCGAAGAATTTGCCGTGCATATCGGAGGACAGGAGCTCGGACTACATGATCCCAAGTTTGATTTCCCGGCTTTTCACGGGACACCTACCTCGGCTAAATACGCCATGGACGCCGCTCCCGGACGCCATACGGCCGGTTTTGGTCCGACTTTCTTCCAGGGTTACCTGGTCAATGCCGCCGGTATGTGCCTTCATTTCAATACTATGCCGGGAGACCGCGACCGTTTCATGACCGAATTTATGCGGGCGGTTACCGGCTGGGACCGCCCTATGTCCGATCTGCTTAAAGTGGGTGAAAGGGTAGCAACCATGCGTCACATTTTCTCCCTGAGGGAAGGAGACAACCCGCTTAAACGCAAGGTGCACGGGAGGATAATTGGAGCGCCACCCTTCAACACAGGCCCACTGGCGGGCGTAACAGCCGACCTGACAGCCCAGGTCTACTGGAACCTGGGTGCGCTGGACTGGGATCGAGAGACCACCAAACCCAGTAAAAAGAAACTGCTGGCCCTGGGACTGGATGATGTCGCGGAGGAGTTCTGGCCACCGCTGAAGCCGGGGATGGGGCCCGGGGGACACTAACAAAAAACGGGTAACATTCTTACGTCGCTTCACTCCCCGGAATGTTACCCGTGATTTAATCCCAATTAGTCCTTTCCTCTGCCTCCGGATGACATGAAGGTCGATTCCAGCGACTGTACCGGCTGGCCGCCGGCCACGTAAAGGATCTGGCCTGTAACATAAGAAGAAAGCTCCGAAGCCAGGAAAAGGGCAGGCCCGGCGATATCCTCCGCCGTACCCACTCTGCCCAGTGGTATTTCTTTTTTGGCAATAGCCCGGAACATAGCCTGTCTTTCTTCCTCGGATTTGTCTTTGTTCAGCGGGTCCCAGAAGGCCGTATCAATAGGGCCCGGGACGATGCAATTTACATAAATACCAAAAGAGGCCAGCTCAAAGGCCAGATTCAGGGTTAAACCGATAACGCCGGCCTTGGCAGAGTGATAATGCAGAACGGAAACAGAGGGATGTACCCCGCCCATAGAAGCGCAGTTAATGACCTTGCCGTATTTTTGCGCTTTCATGTGAGGTATTATAGCCTTGCAGACCAGGAAAGTACCTTTTAAGTTTATGCCTATTACCTTGTCCCAGTCCTGCTCGGTGGCAGTTTCAATATTGCCTCCCTTCACACCGGCTGTTCCTCCGGCGTAATTGCACAGGATATCAACTTTGCCGAACTCATGGATAACGCGTTCGGCCATGGCATTTACCTCGGCGCTTTGGGAAATGTCCACTTTTACAGCGATAGCTCTGCGTCCCATTCCCTTTATTTGATCGGCTACTTTCTGAGCCCCTTCAAGCTGAAGATCCACCACAGCCACGTCACAGCCTTCGGATGCAAACTTCAGGGCGGTTCCTTTTCCCATTCCGCTTGCTCCCCCGGTAATAACAGCCACTCTTTTTTCCAGTAACAACTTTCCCTCCTGATTATCAACTAAAATAACAATTACTCGTAAATCCCGGTTGCTTCCCGATAAGGTATTCTGAAAGTGAAGATATAGTATAACAGTTACAATATTTCTTAACCCTTATTTTACAATCACAGGTGAGTAAAAGCAAACCCTGAATAAAACAAAAAAAGGTGATAAAGAATATCTTTATCACCTTTTTTATGGCGCACAAACATGTGACTCCAAATACCTCACCTGCTTCCTCCTCCGCAAAAGGAGGGAAAAGCATGCTATTTTTGGGTATAGAAAAGCCTCCTGGCAATGACATATTTTCCACAAGAACTTGCGTACTCAGTATCGTCTGCGCTAAGGCGTTTCACTTCCGTGTTCGGGATGAGAACGGGTGGTACCACCTCGCTTAAATCACCAGGAGGCTTACGAATAAACCTCGTTGTCTATTATGTTGTTAAGTTTTTTTGAAAGAATCCAAATCTGCAAAGGTTCTTTCATATTCAGTGAATATTGTGGTCTTACCTTGATTTAAGGAAAGACCTGCTAATATCAACTCTGAATCAGGTCAAGCCCTCGACCATTAGTACGGCTTAGCT
>CAYLVC010000214.1:0-5627 GCA_964387005.1 uncultured Dehalococcoidales bacterium
TTTAGCATTTTCAAAAATCGCATTATTTTCTGCCCTGTTTTCGGGGAGCAGATCAATGATTACACAATGTCACTTAGCTGTAGATTGTTGGATCACAAAACAAAGATAGTGATACATAAAGAACGAGCTAATGTCTGGTAATCCTCCGATTGTATTTTAAGCTTGTTTGTTAAGAATAGTAGAGTACCGCTAACTTGACACACCTTATTGAAATACGCAGCAGATAATCGTAAAATTACCATACTGTTCATCCGGAGGATATTTACAATGAAGTGACTGCATTGCAATAAGAAATCACCGAAATGAAGACACAGCCCTAGCATGAGAGGGCGCTCAGGCAGAAGAAGATACTGAAGGCGTAGTGGGCCCAAGCGGCTAAAAGGGAATAATGACAACAACTAACAGCTGTCCGCTTTCGTTGGCTACATACAAGAAGAAACTGGGATTTTTAGAAATGGGGGGAATAGAAATGTCAGGATATAGAGACCACAGTACAGGACAAATTGGACAACCAGCACCAATAGTTGAACCAGCGTTTGAGAAAGAGAAGAGCTTCGTCAAAGATGTAGGAGTGAACGTTTGTGGCGAACCGGTGGCAGTTGATATCAAAAACGGTAAAATAGTGAGAATTAGACCCATACACTGGGATGAAAAATATACCCCGGAGGAACTGGCTCCCGGTATGTGGAAGATTGACGTGCGGGGAAAGACTTTTGAAACCAGTACACGTTCAGAGCCGGGTTATTTGTCCTGGGGGTATAAAAAACGCATTTATTCTCCCAACCGGGTTAGATACCCATTAAAAAGGGTTGACTGGGATCCTGACGGAGAAAGGAATCCGCAGAATCGGGGAAAAAGCAAGTTCGTGAGAATTTCCTGGGATGAGGCTACAACTATAGTGGCCAATGAGATAAAGAGGGTGAAGCAAACCTATGGGCCATACAGCGTGCTTTGCGTAGGAGAGGATGGACATCACGAGCAAAAAATTGTTCATGCCTGTGGCGGCGTTCACATGAGACTTCTAAGCAAGACAGGAGGCTATACTCGTGAAGTCAGAAATCCAGATAGCTGGGAGGGATGGTACTGGGGAGCGAAACATATCTGGGGGAACATGCCGGGAATAATGCAGGTAGGTGAGCCGATGCCTGCTGTTTCTGTAGCTGATGCGGCTCAGAATCTCGATATGCTGGTGTTTATGAGCGATTGGGAAACAACCAGCGGTGGCTCGCACCCGCGATGGATAAGCCGACTACTCTATTGGTTTAAGGATCTGGGGATAAAACAAGTCTATATCTCTCCCGATTTAAACTATTCAGCCGCAGTCCACGCCGATAAATGGATACCAATATTACCCAACACTGATGCCGCCTTACAATTGGCTATTATTTATACCTGGATAACCGAGGGAACTTACGATAAAGATTATGTAGCTACGCATGTAATCGGCTTCGATAAGCTTCGTGAGTATGTCATGGGTAAAGAAGATGGGATCCCCAAGACGCCGGAATGGGCTTCTACCAAATGTGGAGTGCCGGAATGGACAATTAAAGCATTGGCCGGGGAACGAGCATCTAAGACCACGTCAATGGGAGCTATGGGGGGCAACTTCATGCGTGGGCCGTATGGACATGAAACAGCCAGATTAGAGGTTATACTTCTGGCAATGCAAGGACTGGGAAAACCAGGAGTTGCCAGACTAGGCGGTCTTAATTTCGGACCTCCTAGATACTCTGTGACATCAGGTGTTGGTAATTCAGCTAGAGCCGGGGTCGGTGATGCGATAAGAGCGCTTACCGGCGTACCTACGCCACAGCAAATTCCCAGAACTCAAACCCAACATGTCATTCTCCACCCACCAGTGAGTTCCTGGGGCAGCGCTTCAATGTACGTGACGGTTGAAGACCAGTTTAAAGAATACGTCTGTCCTATTCCGAAGGAACAGGGCGGTTCTGATATCCACATGATATGGAGCGAAAAGGTTTCTAATACAGCCTCCTGGAATAATGGATTCGGGATGATAGAAGCATTTCGAAATCCAAAAATAGAGTGTTTTGTCGCCAACCACCAATGGCTGGAGAACGATTGTCTATTCGCCGATATAGTACTGCCAGTCAGTTGCATATTGGAAGAAGAAGACATGGGGAATACCGTCTTTATTGGTCAGGAGCGCGTGGTTATTTCTTACCAAGGGCAAGCCATCAGGCCAATTGGCGAGTCCAAAAGTGACTACGAGATAGCTTGCGAAATAGCCAAAAAGCTGGGAGTATACGAACAATTCAGCGAGGGCAAGACCATTAAGGAATGGGTCAAATACGGTTATGAGAATTCAGGCATACAGGACCAGATCAGTTGGGAAAAACTAAAGGAGAAAGGATACTACATTCCTCCAGTCGCCGCAGATTGGCAGAAAGACCCGTCGGGTCTGATAGAATTCTACCGTGACCCGGTGAAGCATCCCCTGGACACACCCTCAGGTAAGCTGGAGTTTTACTCTCAAAGGTTAGCCGATAACTTCCCCGATGATAAGGAGAGGAACCCGCTGCCAAAATGGGTTGAAGGTGGCCCAGGTTGGACCCATGACGAAAGGCTGGAAGGACAGAGAGCCAGGCGGTATCCACTGCTAATAATCGCCAATCACCCGAGATGGAGACACCATTCACAGCTCGATGATGTCACCTGGCTCAGGGAAGTACCGACCTGTAAGATAAAGGGTTATGACGGCTATATGTACGAACCCCTCTGGATACATCCGGAAGATGCTGTCAGAAGGGGGATTCAAAACGGGGATATTGTCAAAGTGTATAACGAGAGGGGGACAGTCCTGGGCGGAGCCTTCGTAACAGAGCGCGTGACGCCTGGAGCAGTATCGATGGACCATGGGGCACGCGTTGATCTTATTACCGACAAAATTGACAGAGGCGGCTCTATTAATCTGATTACTCCGGAAAAGGGGCAATCTAAAAATGTCTGGGGTCAGGCCACCAGCGGTTTCCTGGTCGAAGTAGAAAAACTGAGCGCCGACCAAATGGAAGAATGGCGCAGGAAATACCCCGAGGCATTCGCCAGAAAATATAGTCCAGCTTATGGCCAGAACTTTAATGCCTGGATACAAGGAGGTAGGGACTAGATGAAGGTTTTTGTGATAGATGTGACCCATTGCCCGGGTTGCTATGCTTGCCAGTTCGTCTGCAAGGATGAACATTGTGGCAATGATTGGACGCCATATGCCAAACCTCAGCCGGACACCGGACAGTTTTGGTTGAAGATGAATGAAACCGTACGGGGAACTATACCCAAGGTAAAGGTAGCATATATCCCTACATTATGCATGCATTGTGCTGATGCTTCCTGCATCAAGGTTTGCCAGGCAGAGGCTATTTACCAAAGGGCTGATGGTCTGGTTATTATTGACCCAAAGAAATGCACAGGCTGTCAAAATTGTCTGGATGCCTGCCCATACGGTAGCATCTACTATAACCAGGAACTTCATATAGCACAAAAGTGCACCGGCTGCGCCCACCTGCTGGACAAAGGATGGAAGGAACCAAGATGCGTTGATGTTTGCGCCAACGGAGCGATTAAGTTCGGTGAAGAAGCTGAACTTCGAAGCCTGATAGCCAAAGCTGAGATCCTTCATCCTGAGTATGGCCTCCATCCCAGGGTATACTATATCGGCCTACCCAGGAGATTTATTGCCGGAACTATCTATTGTCCATCTAAAAAAGTGGTTATTAAAGATGCAACCTGTACCCTTATTGGTGAAGAAGGGAATTTAATTACCAGGACCGACGGCTTTGGTGACTTCTGGTTTGAGGGCCTGAAGGTAGGCACATTCTCATTGATAATGGAGTCTGATGGCAAGGCCAAGACTATAGATTCTATCAGCACTGAGAAAGATGTGAACCTGGGAGACATACCTCTATAATAGTGAGTGAATGTTGTCAGTAAAAACTGGTTGGGAGATAAAGCGTTTGGCCAAAATCGCTGGAGGTTGCAGCTTTCGTAGTTTCCTGGAAACAGCTATATTGGATTTGAGACGCTGTACAAACAAAAAGGGAAAGACGGAGTTGGCCATGGAAAATCTTTAAACAGCTGTAAAAATATGCTGCGTATAGATAATATTTACTTGGAAAGTGACGTCCCAATTTCACAATCACTCAAAAAGTGACTCATCATGGCAGAGGCAACAGGCAATGTCACATCCCCTGGGTTTTGAGGCCTTCGATGAAAGCCACCAGATCGGACGAAACACGGTCGGGCTCTTCCCAGTAGAAGGCATGTCCGGCGCCGGCATACACCACGAGTCGCGAGCCGGGAATCGCCGCCGCAAGTGCCTCCTGATCACTTCTGGGGAGAACCGTATCCTGGTCGCCCCAGATAATCAGGGTGGGCGCCTTGATCATTTGAAGATCCCCAAAAGAGTCATCTGCCATGAGGCCCTCAAACGTCGCTTTCCATACGAATGCCGGGACCTTCAGGTTTTCCTGAACGATGGTTTCGAAGAATGCTTTTGGTACCGACTTTGCCAGTATACTCGCTGCAAATTCGCGCACGAAGCCCGGGTCAACCGGATCGCTCAACTTCGATATTTTTGAGTTCCACAGCTCCTGCACACCAGGCTTGTCCCGCAGGCTGGCGGGCGAACCTAACAACACGAGTCCCAGGGTGCGCTCGGCGTGGTCAATCGCAAAACGTCTCGCAACGAAGCCACCGCTTGAGCCACCTACTATAACAGCAGTTTCAAGCTGAACCTCGTTCATAAACGCTTCCAGATCGACCGTAAAATCACGGACGCCGTAACCATCCCGGGGACGGCTCGCATCACCGTGGCCTCGTTGCGTTAGGGCAAAGGTGTGAATGCAGTCAGGCAGGTGAGCCATAAGGAGCTCGAAGGTGTGCCAGGAATCTGCGATGGCGTGGAGGAGCAACACAGGAACGCCTGTAGGGTCGCCCTGCTCAGCATAGGCAAGCTCAACCTGGTTGGGAAGCCTGACAGACCTGAGAATAGATACCATGCTTATATCCTCTTGTCACTTCATTCCCCTTTGTACCTTGTATCACGTATCTATTATATCTCGTCAGGTTACAGGTTGGAACTTAACTAACGCTCGTTACGAATTTATCTGAATTCAGAGATGCTAAATATTCCGAAAATCCCGAAATAGTAGATTGTCGGATCACTAAAAGATATAAAATTACCCAGCATTAGTCCAATATGTGGCTACCCTATATGTAGTTCCAGGTCTAATGACAGCGGGTGATGATGTCTTTGACGTAAACAAGATTAGCTTGGTAGCGCTCCAGGTGCAACTAATTGCCCTGGTAATAACCGGCAGGGCAGTTAGTTGCTGCGTGAAGCGTACAATCAAGAGATCAACGTTATATCCTTAACGTTCTGGGTCAAAGGCATATCCTCTTTAAGTCTACCTGGCACTTCTAGGGTGCAGAAGTGAAGGACGCCCAGACAGGCATCTTATCACCAAAAGGAGACATTTTTTGCTCTTGGTGGTCGACTGCAAGATACTCAGGCGGTTTCACCAGATCGAATTTAAGCGCATTCTTTTCGCATCCGATGACGCACAGACCGCATCCCATGCATTGCTCGGTATCGACAACTGCTTTCATCT
>CAYLVC010000215.1:0-4019 GCA_964387005.1 uncultured Dehalococcoidales bacterium
GGTATTATCTTCCAGGTCATCTCCGTTATTTAAGAGTGCGGCGGAGACTTCATCATTGACCTGACCGTTATGATTGGAATCAACTGCGATACCGTACAAAAGGGCCGCTTCGCCGGACACCAGAGCGGCTGAGTAAGACGAGCCGCTTTTCAGGCCGTAACGATCCCCGGGCAGCGTTGAGTAGATGTCCACACCCGGGGCCAGAATAGATACCCAGCTTCCACGGTTGGACCAGTTAGCCAGTTTGTCCTGCCGGTCTGTGCCCGCTACTGAAATCACATGGGGATAGGAGGCCGGGTAGACCTGTTTGGACGAGGCATTGTTGCCAGCTGCGGCAACAATTAAACAGCCTTTTTGCCAGGCATAGTTCACGGCGTACTCCAGCAGAGGATAGGGTTTACTGATAACTATGCTGACATTCAGGATTTTGGCGCCGTTATCTACCGCCCAGATGATGCCTTTGGCCAGTTTTTGAGCATCGGTAACGCCGCTGTTTTCCGCTACCTTAACATCCAGCAGCCGGCAGTCATAGGCCACACCGGTGATACCCGGGTCGCCGGAGGAGGCGGCAATAATACCGGCAATATGAGTACCATGACCGCGAATGGTGTCTATATCCTGACTGCTGGCAAAGCTGGTCCCGGCTATTACCCTGCCTTTAAGCTGCGGATGGGCCGCATCAATACCGGTATCCAGGACTGCCACGGTAACACCGCTGCCGCCGCGAGTCATTTCCCAGGCGTCCGGGGCTTGAATCCTCTCCAGGTCCCAGCGCAGCGAATCCGCCTCCGCCTCAAACCGCACATCCCGTATCACCGCTTTGCCGGCATTTTCCAGGTCGGCTATATAGCCGCCGTTGAGGGACTGCACCCCGGCCGCCATAACGGGGGTCATAGGCAAACAGGCACATAACATCAACATCAGAAAACTAAGTAACCTGAACTTGCCGCTCACTGCCTTCCCCCCTTTTGTCTAAGTGTAAAGGGGAAGGTTTACCATGGAATCACAATAGACCGGGAGAAATCACAATGAAATCACAATTCGAGAGGATTGTTCACGGCCAACGAACGCTTGACGGCAGTAGAACATTTGTGCTATACTCGATTGCTTATTGATGGAGGAAGCCCTATTCCTGTACCGGAGGTTGTGTTAAGCCCTGTCCGGGACTGTACCTGGTCTTAATTGTTCAACAATGGACCGCCAGGTTATTGATAGGGATTTCCCTGCTTCCACTCCGTCGGCACTTTAATAATTTAATCGGCCTGTTTCTAAAAAGGTTCGTTATTCAATTGTTTGACCTCTGTGGTTGCCATGCTGCACTTCGAATTCCTGTTGTTTCATCCGGGCGCAGCATCTCAGTGTAGGCTGAATTTGTTTTTAGTGCCTTTTCGCACTAAGGGTGTCAGGGATTTGTTTCCCGGTTTTTTAAAACAATTCATCCGGCCTCTCCCTGCATATTCTTCGTCCTGCCTTCGGTTTGTGGCCTTACCGGTCGTCCCGGTGACAAAACCCCACGACAAATATTTATTATTTTTGTTAAAACAAATCCAGTTGGCTCATCTTTAATCCTGACCGCAGGTGTCCTCATTTATTCAATGTGCAAGAAAAAATGTTTAATAGACAAAACAAATCAGGGACGGTGCGATTTGTACGAGGAGTTGCTTTGAAGAAGGATTTTGGATTGCTTCGGGGAGAAAAGCAGGCTCGCAATGACGGAAAAAGGAGGATGCGAGAATACTCTCAATGACGTTATTTTAATCGCAAATTGAAAGCTGCACACTAAATTGGGAAAGCCATGTAGCTATAGTCCTCAAACCCTGACAGCTGCGAAACCGGCGGAGAAACAGGCCTAAGCCACTCCACCGTCGATGGAAATGACCTGGGCGGTGATATAGCTTGATTTGTCACCGGCCAGAAAAGCCACCAGCTCCGCCAGGTCTTCCGGTCTTCCATAGCGTTTCAACGGAATGCGGGCCAGGATAGCCTCCCGGGCCTCCGGGGGCAGTTTATCGGTCATATCCGTGACAAAGAAACCGGGGGCAATGACATTGGCCGTAATATTGCGGGAACCGACCTCGCGGGCTACTGATTTGGTAAAAGCGATCAGCCCACCCTTGCTGGCGGAATAGTTGGCCTGGCCGGCGTTACCCATAAGCCCTGCCAGAGAGGCAATGTTGATGATACGTCCGGAAGGCTGATTCATCATTGAGCGAAGAGCAAACCTGGTACAGAGGAAAGCCCCTCTTAGATTGGTATCGATGACATCATCCCAGGCTTCATCCGTCATACGGGGCAGGAGTCCGTCACGCGTAATCCCGGCGTTATTAACCAGGATATCGATTTTTCCCCACTTATCCACCACCTGGCGCACCATGCTCTTGACGGCATCGCTCTGCGAGACATCGGCCTTTACCGCCAGGGCTTCGCCCCCTGCCTGAATAATGGTTTCGACTGTTTTAGCTGCCTCCGCCTCATTGGAGAGGTAATTGACGGCCACGCCAGCCCCCATGGAAGCCAGTTTAACGGCAATGGCCTTACCCAGTCCCCTGGAAGCGCCGGTTACCAGTGCTGTTTTACCCGCCAGTTCTGCACTCATCTGTACTTAAACCATCCTTTTAATAATCAGGCAACAATTCTGCCCCCCCAAACCGAAGGAGTTAGAGAGACAAACATTCACTTTTTGAGTCCTGGCTTTATTGGGAACGTAGTCCAGATCACACTCAGGATCGGGATTATGGTAATTGATGGTGGGTGGAATAATACCGTTAACAAGCGTCAACACGGCAGCCACAGCTTCAACCGAACCGGCGGCACAGGCCAGGTGGCCGATCATGGACTTATTGGAGCTCATGGGTATCCTGTATGCGCGCTGGCCGAATACTATTTTGACAGCTCTGGTTTCCGCACTGTCATTCAACTGGGTGCTGGTGCCATGGGCATTAATAAAGTCAATTTCCTCTGCCTGTACTCCCGCATCTTTGAGGGCCATTAACATGGCTTTAGCCTGCATTTCGGCATAGGGGGCTGTATCATTATAGGCATCGAAAGACCAGCCTGCACCGGCCAGTTCAGCCAGTATAACCGCTCCCCGCCGTACAGCATGTTCGTAGCTTTCCAGAACGAGCATACCCGAGCCTTCTCCAAAAACAAAGCCGTTCCTGTTTAAATCAAAAGGACGGCAGGCGGTTTGCGGGTCTGGATTACGGGTCAAAGCCCCTACAACCCCTGTGGCAGCAATGGTAATGGGGGTAACGGTGGCATCCGCTCCACCGGCCACCATGACATCGGCATGATCCAGGCGGATGTGGTTCATGGCCAGCCCCAGTGAATCGCTACCGCTGGCGCAGGCGCTGTTGACCGTAGAATTGGGACCCCTTAAACCGAATTCCATCCCCACCTGCACACCAACCATATTGGCGCCTATTTTACTGGCAAGCAAAGGGTCAACACGGGGGTTGCCCCTGACCTTCATTTCTTCGGCCTTGTCAGCCAACAAGGCGGGCATGCCGCCGGTGGCGATAATTGTGCCGATCCTTTCCCGGTCCTCTGCGGCCAGGTCCAGTTTGGCCGACTCGATTGCCATGCGCGCCGCTGCAATGGCAAAATGGGTGGGACGTGAAGTCCTGTCCATGCGCTTCAGGGAGAAAAAGTCCTCAGGTTTGAATCCCCTGACTTCACCGGCCACCTTAACCGGATAGCGGGTGGCGTCAAAAGCGGTAATCGGGCTTATGCCGTTTTTTCCTTCCGCCAACCCCCGCCAGAATTCCTCTATATTCAGTCCAATGGGTGTAATTGCACCCAGACCGGTAATAACAACTCTTTTATACCCCAAGAGAATATCATCCTTTCGTTGAGAATATGCTTTTTATGAGGAGGGAACTATTCCTTTTTTTCAGGCATCCTGACCGGAGCAATAGAATAACCGCCGTCAATGGTAATAACCTGCCCCCGTATCATAAAAGACTCATCGCTGCACAAAAAATAGACCAGGTTAGCCACGTCTTCCGGCAGGACCATCC
>CAYLVC010000215.1:4119-5568 GCA_964387005.1 uncultured Dehalococcoidales bacterium
TGCGGCATAAGTTTGACCGCCTGCTGAGCGCAGAGAAGCAAAGCGCGGGCGTTTATATCCATGGTCCATTCCCAGCTTCTGGCATCCAGTTCCATAGCCGGGCGGGCCACTCCCGAAGCGGCATTGCTGATAAAAATATCAAGTTTGCCAAAATTGGACTCAATCTCGCGGAACATGCTTTCTATCTTTTCCGCTTCACCCACATTGCCCTTGAGCAGATAGGCCCTGACTCCCTTGCTGCGGGCTTCCTGAGCGGTCAGTTCCGCCTGCGACG
Organism: uncultured Dehalococcoidales bacterium; assembly: GCA_964387005.1. GTDB lineage: Bacteria > Chloroflexota > Dehalococcoidia > Dehalococcoidales > UBA3254 > CAYLVC01. Next base: position 4,394 of record CAYLVC010000215.1, read on the forward strand.
TGCGCCTGAAATAGTTGATGATTACATCCGCCCCTTCAGAAGCAAGTTTGAGAGTTATGGCCCTCCCGATACCCCGGGAGCCGCCTGTAATAAAGGCTATTTTACCTTTCAGAGACATATTATTCTATCCTGCTATTTCTTTTCAGCCACCTTTTTCTTGACATAGTCGATAAACCCGCCCATATTGGTAATACCCTTCAGCTCTTCATCCACCAGCTCGATATCGAAGGCCTCTTCCAGGGCCACCATGATCTGGACAACATCCAGGGAATCCGCACCCATCTCTTTAAAGGTGGTGGTAGGAGACAATTCTACGTTTTCTTTGCGGGTAATCCTGGCCACGATCTTGCCTAACGTTTCTTCCACTTCCTGGGTTTTATCAACGGACATTTCCTACTCCTTATGTTAATTATAATCATATTTTAGCAATCAGCCGGATGGCGTATTCAACTTTGAACGTGCAGCCAGAAGTTCCTGTTTCAATACATTAACGATATCCTTTTCAATCAGAGAACTGACCCCACCCAGTCCCCGGGCAATTTCATCCCATTTTGACTTGCCGTGCGCCTTGATAGCCAGACCGTTGACAGCCCAGATAGGGCCTCCGCCGGCAGCCTCCGACGCACTGGTAATCCTTAAGAGGCTGCTGCATATTTCCTTAATGTCGTTTTCGGCCAGCTTTCCCTGAAGCTTGTTTTGCAGCCACCTGGCCTGGACATGTCCCAATGCTTCATAGAATTTCAATAACACGTTGCCCACAAAGCCGTCGCAAACCACCACATTGACCTTGCCGGCCGGCAGGTCGTAACCCTCAACGTTGCCAACAAAATTCAAACCGCTCTGCTTGAACAGCGGGAAACTGTTTTTCACCAGGTCATTGCCTTTGCCCTCTTCCGAGCCCACGCTGAGAATACCCACGGTGGGATTGGGAACATCCAGCAATGTCCGGGCATAAACTACGCCTACAATGGCAAAATCCAGCAACTGGTCCGGACGGACATCCACATTGCCGCCTACATCCATAACCACCGTTTTGGGAGCAAAACCAAGGAACGGGCCGCCTAAAACCGGTTTGGAAATCCCTTCCACCATTCCCAGCACCATCAGGGCGGCAGATATGACTCCCCCCGTAGGCCCGGCGCTGAAGACAGCCTGAGCTTTACCCTCTTTGACCA
>CAYLVC010000216.1:0-2522 GCA_964387005.1 uncultured Dehalococcoidales bacterium
TCGAACTCGCGACCTCCTCCTTGGCAAGGAGGCATTCTACCACTGAACTACTTCCGCAATTATAACATATTTTTAAATGGTGCCGAAGAAGGGATTTGAACCCTTAAGAGCTTTCGCTCACCACCCCCTCAAGATGGCGCGTCTACCAGGTTTCGCCACTTCGGCCCGAAATGGCAGGAGTGGCAGGAATCGAACCCGCGACACGCGGTTTTGGAGACCGCTGCTCTACCTAGCTGAGCTACACTCCTGTGTCACAATATTCTATCTTATCACAAATCCTGGTAAATATTAAACTTTTTTCGCTAACCACCTGACTCTAGTACGCTACTATCCGCGAAATCCCTGGTAAGCGCTTTCTTTTTTTACCATATGCAGAGTAATTGTATCAAATCCGGCGAAAAATGCAATGGGTCTCAGTCCAAATTTGGCGAATTCCGTAATCTGTGGTAAAATTATCCCGTTATCAAATTAATTATAGGAAAGTGCAATACCATGGCCGAGAAAAAACTGACCGACCTCAAAGAGTTTATCGAGAGCGTCAATAAAAAGAATAAAAACCACAACGGCAAGAATATCCAGTTTGCTTTTGTCAACAAGAAGAGAAAACACTAGCTGCCCGCTTCATCCCTGTCAGCAACGAAGGGATGTCCTTCACGCTTGAAATCCGGCAGGTAATTGGCGGGTGCGTCCATTTCCTGCAGCCAGCCATTCTCCAGACCCAGCTCTTCCAGCAGACCGACTGCCTCTGAATATTCTTCATAGGTTATGGTCCGCGATAGTTCTTTAAACCCCGCAGCTTTATGACAGGGGTAGTACTGTGACATCAGGCTGATGGTGACGTCTCCTGAAACCTCGTTTGCCAGCCAGGTCAAAGATTCCCGGCTTCCGGCCAGCCCTCCGGGCAGTATTAAGTGGCGTACAATCAGACCTCGACAGGCTATTTCGTTTTCATCCATCTGCAAATCACCCACCTGACGGTACATTTCTTTTATTGCCGCACGGTTATAGGCCGGGTAGTCGGACACCAGTGAATACAGCTTGCCCTTATCCGCGGAGGCATAGCGTATATCCGGCATGTAGATATCCACGATGCCATCCAGTTCCCGTAGGGTTTCCACCGAATCATAGCCGCCGGTGTTGTAGACCAGCGGCAGGTGCAACCCCATCGGTACAGCCTCCAGCAGGGCTTTCACGACCTGGGGAACAAAATGGGAGGGCGATACCAGGTTGATATTGTGGCACCTCAGCTCATCCTGGAGGTACAGCATGTGGCGGGCCAGGCTCAGGCAATCGGTCTCATTGGCCTTCTGTTCCTCGAAGTTCTGGCTGATCTGATAGTTCTGGCAATAGACGCAGCGCATGTTGCAGTTGCCGAAGAAGATAGTGCCCGATCCGTTGACAGCGGAAAGGGCGGGCTCCTCCCCCTTATGAGCGCAAAAGGAAGAAACAACCGGAAGCAAACCCGAACGGCAAAATCCGAGTTCACCCTTCAGCCGGTTGACCTTGCAGGCATGGGGGCAAAGATCGCAGGCCGCCAGACGGGCTTCCAGTCTTTCCGACCGGCGCTTCAATTCCCCCGTTTGATATAAAGATAAATAGGATGGACACATTTTAGTAAACCTGAAAAGGAAGGGTTTCCCTTACCAGGGCACGGCCTGCCGTGCCCCTACACCCCAAATTTTCACCCCTCACCTGACTTCTCCTATCGAGGGAGAAGAATGTGAGGCGAGCCGTTCCAGGCAGGTTGGAAAGATGTTCTCATAGCCGCAAACGTTGCAGCCCTCATAGCGGCAGTCGCCCGTCTCCTGGCCGTTCACCGCCTTCTGGTATTCCCTCTTTAAAAACGAACCGGAAATCCCTGTTGTGATATGCGACCAGGGCAGGACTTCATCCAGCCCGCGCTCCCGGTTGGCGTAGAAAGCCGGATCAATGCCGCATTCATTGAAGGCGCTCAGCCAGGCAGCGTAATTAAAGTGCTCGCTCCAGGCATCGAAGCTGCAGCCCATCTGCCAGGCACGGTAAATAACCTTTCCGATGCGGCGGTCGCCCCGCGAAAAAACGGCCTCCAGCAGGCTGGCTTGAGGGTCCTGCCAGGACAATTTGAGCCCTCGCCTGGCGGCTCCGCTTTTGACAATGTCACGCTTACAGATAATCCGGTCTTCTTTATCCTGAGCAGACCACTGGAAGGGAGTGTGCGGCTTGGGCACAAATGTCGCCAGGCTGACGCCCACCCTGGCGCGGTTCCTCATAAATTCCCGCCCAATATTATGCACCTTTTCGATCAGATTGACTATATAGCGCACGTCTTCCTCGGTCTCCTGAGGCAGGCCGATCATGAAATACAGCTTGATGGTGGTCCAACCGCGCTCGAAGGCAATAGCGGCAGTCTCCAGCAAGACGTCTTCAGGAATGCATTTATTTATAACATGGCGCAGCCTTTCGCTGCCGGCTTCAGGAGCAAAGGTCAGTCCGGACTTGCGGCTGGAAGACAAAGCCTCCATCAGCTTGATGGATGAAGCTGC
>CAYLVC010000216.1:2622-4251 GCA_964387005.1 uncultured Dehalococcoidales bacterium
CAGCCCCGCTGGATTTCGATAGCCGCCCGGTCCTGGACTATCTCTACAAAAGGTACGATGGGTTTCAGAGGCGGCGGGGGCAGCCGGTTGACAAAGCGCCGGGTAATAACAGGCCTGGCTTCGGGAACAAGCGGCGTGATACCCCTGATTAGTCCGTCAGGCTGGTATTCCACCTGGTAAAAGGAGGGAATATATATACCCTCGATCCTGGCGGCTTCCTTCAGCAAGTCCGCCTTTCCTGCTCCGCTTTTTTTCCAGTCACGAAAGACCTGCATGAGCTCGATCAGGACTTCCTCCGCTTCGCCTATTACAAAAAGGTCGAAAAAGTCGGCCACCGGCTCGGGATTGAGGGTGCTGCTGCCGCCGGCAATTACCAGGGGATGAGACTCATCCCGCTCGGCTGCCAGCACGGGTATACCGGCCATATCCAGCATATTCAAAACATTGGTATAACAAAGCTCGTACCCCAGGGAAAAGCCGATAATGTCGAACTCTTTCAGGGGACGTTTGGACTCCAGGGCATAGAGGGGCAGGCCGGCAGCACGCAGGGCTTTTTCCATATCCTTCCAGGGAGTATAAACCCTCTCAGCTAGAACATCCGGCATATTATTCAGGATTTCATAGAGTATGGGCACAGCCATATTGGACATGCCGATATCGTAAAGATCGGGGTAGCTGAGGGCAAATTTAATATCCGTTGCGTTCCAGTCTTTGGCAATGCTGTGCCATTCCCCGCCGGTATAACGGGCGGGCTTCCCAACCTGAAACAAGATGTCATCCAGTTGATTCATGTACTGCTCCTTCAGGCTGTCCGGTCATTCTATCCAGGTCAAAAACCATCCCGTCGCTGGCAGCCACAACTTTGACCCCCGTATTATGGGAAAGCTGCGCGGCCACCTCGCGGGGGCAGGCCTTCCAGATCCCCATTCCAAAGTGGGTTAAAATGGCTACCCGGGGTTTTATGCCGTTGATCAGGCGTTCGGCATCACTCGTCGCCAGATGGGCGACCTCCACCCTGGGATGGGTAAAAACAAGGCTGATAATGATCACGTCGCTGCGGTAATTTTCTATCAGTCCGTCAAAATAACGGCTGTCCACGATATAGGAAAGACTGCGTTCACCGTACTGAAATTTCAGTCCGTAGGTCTCCACCGAATGGATATGCTTGACCGGTGTGGAAAACTTCACATTCTCGACGGAATAGGAGCCGCCTTCTCTCAGAATTTCCAGTTTATCAATATAGTCCACCAGGTATGAATACAGCACAGGTTCCTTGCCCAGGGCATCGGCGGGCAGAAAGACACGGCCGTGCCGCGCAAAACCGCCCTGGGTCATGGCTTCCACCATGATGTTCATATCCCCGGAATGATCGAGATGACGGTGAGAGAGAACGATGGCCTTAAGCTGTTCGGCCTTCAAATTGCGGCTGGTGGACTGTACAATGCAACCCGGACCCGGATCTACCAGGATTTGAGTCCCGCCCAGGTTCAACCACATACCGCCTGAAGCCTGGACCTGATTAGCAACCATGAACCTGGCGCCGGCCGTTCCCAGAAATATAATAGAGTTTTCCATTTAACAATTTCAACTATAAACTAAAGGTGACTTTTTTACAATTATGCTCCCTGT
>CAYLVC010000216.1:4351-5561 GCA_964387005.1 uncultured Dehalococcoidales bacterium
ACTCGTTGACGCCCGCATTCACTGAGTTTACAATAGCATTAAGTTTATCCGAATCAAGGAGCACGGTATGAGGCGAATATGGGCGCCCTGGCGCGTTAACTATATCCACGCGGCCGATAATCCACCCGGCTGCATTTTTTGCGTCAAGCCCGCTGAAGATAAAGATGCGGAAAACAGGATACTTTACCGGGGTAAGCTGAACTTCGTAATCATGAACGCCTATCCCTATAATCCCGGGCACATGATGGTTGTTCCCTACCGCCACCTGGGCAAGCCGGAGGATCTGACTGCGGAAGAACGCAATGAGCACTATGAAACGGTCATCCGTTCCGTAACCGCCCTGAGGGCTGTTGCCGGCACGGATAACTTCAACGTCGGCATGAACCTGGGACGCGTAGCCGGGGCGGGCATAGCCGACCATATTCATACCCATATCGTCCCCCGCTGGAACGGGGACAACAACTTCATGCCCGTTATCGGCGAGACCAGGGTCATCTCCGAATCAATGGATGACATCTATCTGAGATTGAAAGAGAAGTTCAAATAAGTATGCCGGGAGGTAAACACCATGAGCGTTTCACAGGCTGAGTTTAACCGCCGCTATGCGGTAATACGTGAATGGATGAAATCCAATGAGGTGGACTGCATTGTTGTGGCTGGTCGCCCGGACCATTTTAACCGGGGGAACATCCGCTACCTTACCGGGCTGGGAAATGGTGGATACTGTCTTTTCCCTCTCGAAGGCCCCCCTGTTTTACTGGTCAACCGCAAGGCGGAGTTTGCCAGCCGTTCGGACCTGCCTGTGAAACTGAGCGAGCATCCCAATCCCCAAATTGGAGTCCTTAAGGGCCTCAACCGCTTTGACCAGGGGCACAAAATAGGCATAATCGGAATGGAGATTGCCGATCCCGTTTTACTGGATATAAATGCCTCCCGCGCTCCCAGGACGATTGATGCCACACCGGTATTTTCGCAGCTACGTCTTATCAAGAGCCCTGAAGAGATCGAGAAAATGAAAATTGCCGCCTGGATTGCCGATAAAGTCTTCCAGATGCTCCTGGATATTATTCATCCCGGAATGTCTGATTTTGAGATATATGGGGAAGTAAAACGGCTGATCTACAGTCTCGGCTGCGAGTATTCCATGGAATTCATTGATGCCGACGGCGCACGCATGAATATGAAGTCAACCCCGGTGGGCGACAGGCTT
>CAYLVC010000217.1:0-1814 GCA_964387005.1 uncultured Dehalococcoidales bacterium
GGTTTTTTGCCTGTACCCGGTACGTTTTTCTGAAACAGGCTTCCTTCTGGCTGCCGGGCGGGCGGCTGGTCTAACGCGAACACGTTCGCCCCGCATTTCGCTCTGTTTAGGGGCTTCGGCATTATAGTTAAAACCAGGCAGTTTTCTCTCTTCGATAGGTTTCTTGAAAATGCGCTCCAGGGCTTTAACCATTTGATTGTCTTCACCCGTTACCAGGGTAAAAGCCTCACCCGTGTTGTTAACCCGGCCGGTTCGCCCTATCCGGTGGGTATAGGCATCGGTAGTATCCGGCATATCGAAATTAATTACATGGGTAATACTCAGGATATCCAGTCCGCGTGAAGCTAAATCTGTAGCTACCAGTATCTTCAGTGAACCATCCCTGAATCCATCCAGGGCATCCTGCCTGCGGCATTGAGTCATATCGCCCTGCAATGCAGCTACTTTGTATCCCGCTCGTGATAGTTGCTGAGCTACTCGCTCAACACGGTGTTTGGTGCGGGCGAAAACCACGACAGAATCCGTTTCGGTGGTGCGTAATATTTCCTTTAACAAAGCAACTTTGAGGTGAGGTTGCACCGGATAAAGGGCATGTGCAACGCTATTCACCGGCGCAGACTCTCCGATTTGCACCGTTTTCGGGTTGTGCAATACCTCCTGTACCAGCCGTCGAATGTCTTCAGGCATAGTTGCCGAAAAAAGCAGTGTCTGATGTGGTTGTATCAGGCATTTTACGATTTTCCGTATATCCGGCAAAAAGCCCATATCGAACATCCGGTCTGCTTCATCAATCACCAGCACTTCCACTCCGGAAAGATCGATCGTACCTTTCAACAGATGGTCCAGCAGCCGTCCCGGACAGGCTACAACCATTTCGGTACCGCGGCGCAGTGCGCTTGTCTGCGCCTCCATACTTACACCGCCGTAAACCGAGATTGCCCGTATTCCCGCTTCGTATCCCAGCGAATTGATCGTTTCGCAGGTCTGCTCCGCCAGTTCACGCGTTGGTGAAATCACCAGGGCGCCTACCCGGCGTCGCGGAGATTGCAATAAACGCTGTATTATCGGTAATACGAAAGCGGCTGTTTTGCCCGTTCCTGTCTGGGCTACTCCGATTATGTCCCGGCCCTGTAAGATTGGCGGGATCGTACCCTCCTGTACGGGTGTAGGAGTCGTGTAACCCTGCGCCCGGATGCCAGCCATAACGCTGGCATGAAAACCAAAATTCTCGAAATTCATTAAACTCCTTGGAAATAATATTTATGTTTTTTGCAAAACAAACAATCCGCCTCTGCGGCGGTATTTCTATCCATAGTAAACACAGGATCATTGTTCATGTGGAATACTGTTGAGGCAATCAAGGCGAAACAGGAAGAATACCTGGCCTGGCTGAAATAACATTTTACCATCTCAGCTGCTTGAGACGAAAGCCAGTCAGCTGCTACCCGGAGCAAACCATGATGAGTCAACGAAGCTTCTAACAAAACCAATTCAGTTCATTATAACACACTGTTTGTTGATTTGCACAATAAAAACCGGAACTAATGGCTTCAGGAGCTGGTTTTTGTACTTTTTACCCCGGCTTTTTCCTTTTTGAACCGATTGAGATGCCCTGATTAAAAGAAAAACCAAAACTGATCAGGAAATAGGCTATGATGATTATCTTCAGTTCCGTACTTTCTAAAGTTAATTCAGTAAAGTTCATAACCAGCACAACTAGCACTGCTCCTACAGCAGCAAACCCAAGCAAATTAACCAGAAAAGCCAGAGTGCTGAAACCCATTTTATGCACCGGTGCCGGATTGGCAGCCGGC
>CAYLVC010000217.1:1914-5526 GCA_964387005.1 uncultured Dehalococcoidales bacterium
TTGTCAAGCCAGATACTGGTATAGGGACCTCCTGAATTGGCGATGATTAATGTCGTGGTCTTCTTTTCCCCGAGTTTCACATTTTTGAACCTGACACCCAGGGGATCAATTGCCAGTTTTGGGGGAATCCTGTAGGGATTATTTAATGGATTATTGACGTGATTATAAGCTTGATTTACCAGTGCAAACTCAGCTTCGGCTTTTTTTCTTACAGCTTCAGGTTTGTCCTGATTTTTATCAGGATGCAGCAATTGGGCTTTATAAAGATATTGCTCTTTTATTTGTGCTTCTGTGGCAAATTCGGAAATTCCGAGAATGCGGCAGGCTTCGGCCCAGTCCATTCCATCTCCCCTATTTCGGTATTACGCTTCTGGGACTCATTAACAACAAAGAAGCCGAGGTGATGGCTTTGCCAAATTTATCACTGGGTACCTTGGTGCTCAATTCAGCCCTTGAGGCAAGCTTATCCAGAAAAATTTTATCAGCATCATCAGTGCCTATAGTCAGTATCTCTATTTTATCTTCTTTGGCCTGATCAGCTGCTGCCAGACTGCTTTTTTTGCTTTCCGGCATGCCGTCAGTGGCAATAACCATCGCCCTGAGTCCCGAGCAACCTTTCAGTTTCTGATGAGCTATCTTGATTGCATCGGTCATATTTGTTCCCCCCTTGGCGCGGAGGTCTTTTATTTTACTGCGGATTATTTCGATATTATTCGTGGGTATGCAGAGTTGTTCCGCTTCACTGCTGAACTCAATTACTCCCACGAGATACTCTTTTTTGAAAGCATCCTGGGCAAACTCGATTATTCCACTCCTGGCCTGGTCCAGTTTGGAACCTTTCATGCTCCCGGAGCAGTCGATTAACACATATACGTATCCCCAGTCAACCGTGAAACCGACGTCAATGGGTTTTTCAGAGGCCTGTATGTTTATTCCTCCGTTTAAGATAGCTATCTCCTGTTTACCGTCCTTGTGCGATATCTGTATGCCCGTCTTTTTTTCATTCTCCATATCCAAACCTCACAACCGCATAGTTTCGTTCCGTTCTCTATATTTTCAGCCATTTCCGGCAGAGGTACAAGAAGATAAGCCACCACTATCAAAACTGCGAATAAAGTTAACGCCCTCTATTATGTTAGTGTATTGTTACGGCTTTGTGAGGCACCCCACTATCAGCGGAGTGCCTCACACTTTGGATGCTCTTTAAAGTGAGCTGTTACGGTTGCCGGGTTCTAGAATACCACCTTGCCGTCAGGGGTAAGCCTGGCAGCAAAGTCACCAGGCAGGACGACAAACTCGCCTTCCTTCATTTCTGTTTTCTCTTTTTTCATACCTGCCCAGAAGCCTTTGAACTCCTTGTCCAGAGGTACGCCCTGCTCTATCATGGCCTTTCTGACCAGTTTACCATCCAGTGCCCTGGGAATAACGCCGCCTTTCAAGCATAAACCGGCAGCTGTACCTGCCGCCTGACCAGTAGTCATACAGGGGGCGATAATCCGCGTAGCGGTAGTTGCGTGGAATTCTGCCGAACAGCATCGTCCGGCTACCAGCAGGTTATCGACCTTCAGAGGTACCAGAGAACGGTAGGGAATATCACAATAACCTCCGCGGTTAGGCCAGGCTTGATAGCCTCCCCGTTTGACGAAGGGATGCATATCATCAGTACAATTCGCAGGACGGCAGGTGGCAGGCGAGACTGGTTGGCTCAGGTGTATATGCCGGCAGAATCCCAGTCTGGGACTGGTTGGATGATGGGTGCCGGTATATTCGGGGAACCGGCAGATGCCGTCTTCGAATTTTTTAGAGAGAAACACATCTTCGTCCTTCAGCATATACTCTCCCACAATACGCCTTGAATCGCGTACACCGTGGAGATTGGCCAGGCCGGTAACCCGGCTCTTTTCAAAACCGGGAACGTATTTTTTGAAGAATTTTTCCATCCAGGCTATCTGCCGGTGCTGCTCAATAATCTGGCGGGTCAGATCTTCCACATCGGTATTACGGGCATTATAACTATGAGTAATCATTATGCTTATATCGGCGTCCTCTTCTTTAGTCCCGGGTACCAGATAGATCAGGGCTCCGGGGAATATGAAGTACGGCAGATCACCATTCTGCACCGCCTGGTCTTCCAGATCGGCCACCAGTCCGCTTTTGGTCCGGATGACGTTTTTGGCCGATTCTTTAACGGTCCATTCTTTGTTGGCTTCGTTGTATCTGGTCATGTTAACATTGGCCATTCTGAAAGCCAGTGTGGTGGACATATTAAATCCCGCATATTCTGCACTGCCTGCTTCATAGGGCACACCGGCATATGCAGACACATCGGCATCACCAGTAGTATCAATGAATATCCTGGCAGAAATGGACATTCGGCCGGATTTGGAATGGCAGATCACTTCTTTAATATTGCTGTTTTCAACCACGGCATCAATAACATAGGTGCCGTAAAGAATCCTTGCCCCGGCTTCAAGCAACATCTGTTCAAGAACAAATTTCCCTTTATCCGGATCGATTGCCGGAAGATGCGGCTGCCTGTACAGACTACCGTCTTCATCCAGCCTGTTCAGCCACTCCTTGCAATTCCCTTCTACTTCACCCGCAACTCCGGTGACATAGCCATTTGTGGCCAGCCCACCGAGAGAAATCTGGCTTTCCAGCAACAAAGTCCTAAGTCCACTGCGAGCAGCCGTCAAAGCTGCCGACACACCAGCTACACCCCCTCCAGCAACTACAACATCCACATCATATTTTTTTGTGTTCATCATCCGGGTCTTCCTCCTAATAAGACAATATTCATACGATTGGTTATTTTCCTTTTCATGAAAGGCTGACCGAGGTTAACAGTATTATATATAAGCTCGTACTTTTTATGCAATATTACGTCTGGCGAAAACAGGCATTTTGGCCTAAAACAGGTTTTATTTCCCCTTAACAATGTGCAAGAGCGTTAGTTTGCATCAAATTGCTGATGGCTCATAGTAGCCTTCAGAGCCGTATATTACCGGGCTTGTATGCAGAGAAGTCCTGTTATACTATAAAAACATGAGTTATGCGCAGAAAAATGGCTGGCCCGGGGCGATTCTGCTGGACTTTTACGGCACTGTAGTGGAGGAAATCCGTCTGCCGGTACAGCAAATCTGCTCGCGTATTTGTTCGGTATCGACCCCGGACATTCAAGATTCAGAGGTAGTGGCCCACTGGGCCAGCATCTTCATGGACCTGTGCCGGAGTAGCAATGGTCCTGCTTTCGTATTACAAAAAGTGCTGGAACAGCGCTCTCTTCAGTCTGCACTCGAACATTTTCAGATCCGACTGGATTCCCACTCCCTCAGCCGCCTTTTATCGGATTACCGCTCCAGCCCCATCCTCTTCCCTGAAAGCCGGAAAGTCCTTGCGCAATGCAGAAAGCCGGTCTGCCTGATTACCAACATCGATAACGATGTGATAAACCGGGCGATTGAACATACAGGACTGCATTTCGACCATGTCGTGACGAGTGAAGACTGCCGGGCTTACAAACCCCGGCCTGAAACCTTCCGAGAAGCCCTTTCCCGCTTAGGTCTGCCGCCACAGGCCGTTTTACATGTGGGAGACTCCCTGCAAAGCGAT
>CAYLVC010000218.1:0-1321 GCA_964387005.1 uncultured Dehalococcoidales bacterium
GCCCGCATGATGCCTTCATCATCCGATCCGTACGGCCAGCCCTGTATATAGGTATTGGGAGAAAAAACAGATATGGTGCTGTCCTCTTTTTGATACCCGTGCTCGACATGGAACGGCTCCCAGGGGCTCTCCTCTTCATTCTCGGCAATCACCATGGAATACTTCCCGGGATTGCCCTGGGTCCCCATGTCCTCCACACCTTTGCGTATACCACCGATGTTCTTGATGATCAGTCCCAGGGCGCGGCCGATGGCCGCATTGGCTATATCTCCCGGACTCAAAGCCCCTGAACCGCTGTTGATATTGAGGTCTTTGCGCACAGGTCCATTAATCACCCAGAAAGGCGCCCAGGAGCCGGTGCTGACGCCCCAGCCGCCGAAACCCGATGTCGGATCGGCCAGTATCTTAACCCCGGCGATGAGCAGCGGCATATAAGTCGGCAGTGCCCCGGCCATTACGGCATTGACCGCAATCTTCTCTACAGTGGCTTTCCCCGAACGGGGAACCAGAGTGGCTACCAGGTGATCGGGAGACAGGTTCGTGCCCTTCAACATTTCGGCCACTTCTTCTTCCGTTGGAGGGATGACCGGGAAACCGTCGCTCCAGCCCCTTCTGTAAAAGAATCGGTTGGTCTCTTTCAGATCACCCCTGAAGACGATGCGGGCGGGTTTGTCCGCAACAGGGGGTTGAGGTGATTTCTCTTCCCTGCTCAGGGGACGCGTCAGGGCAGCAATAATATCTTCATAGACAGCCGAAATTCCGGCATCAATGTCTTCTTCAACGCTTGATTCACAGGGGACCGCAGTGGGAATAACTCTCAGCCCGGGCATACCCTTGCCGGAGGCCGCCGACCGTGAATCGCCGGCAAAACCCTGGTTCACCAATGTCACGCCGGGCTTATTTCTGTCCTCACAGGCAACCGCGCAGTACACAAGGTACTTCGTGCATGACCCTCAGTCGCCATAGGCCAGGACTACGGCATCTACCCCCTTTAGCCATTCCTCGAACCTGGCTGTTTCATCCGTCGCCAGGACATCATCATTAGGCAGAAAAACAAACTCGCTGAAAGCGATCGAAGCAAACTGTTTTTTCAGTCTTTGTTCAAGATTGGCGAATATAGGCCGCGCAGCGCGCTTGGAATTGCGGAAAAAACCGATAGTCTTGCCTTCCAGATCGTCCACCCTCTCCGCCAGACTCCTGGCAGGAACAGGGTCCGCCTCCGCCCATGGACTGAGTACTTCATAAACGGCCTTGTTGGTTTCCATATTACCTCCTTATACGCCTGAATCACGAATTACGCTAATTTTACCACAATAACCTG
>CAYLVC010000218.1:1421-5505 GCA_964387005.1 uncultured Dehalococcoidales bacterium
CCGTCGCCCACCATATTAATACTGAACACCATCAGCATAATAGCCAGGCCGGGGGCAAAAGAAAGCAGGGGGTGGTCCAGCAAATAGTCTTTGCCATCGTTGACCATTCCACCCCAGGAGGGGGTGGGTGGGGTTATACCGATGCCCAGGAAGCTGAGCCCGGCTTCCGCCAGGATTACCGAACCAAGCATCATGGTCATGATAACAATCAAGGGGGGCAGGGTATTGATGATCACATGCTTCAGCATGATCCTGGCATTATTAGAGCCGATAGACTTTTCAGCCAGGATATAGTCGGCTTCTTTGACCGACATGGTCTGAGCGCACATCACGCGGGCATAGATCGGCATCAGCGCCACAGTGAGAGAAATAATGACGTTCCAGAGCCCTCCTCCTAGCAGGGCCGCAATAACCATAGCCAGGAGGATCATGGGAAAGACCATCAGGGCATCGATGCATCTCATGATAATGGCGTTCAGCCACCCTCCATAATAACCGGCAATCATACCCAAACCCATACCCACAACGGCAGCGGCAGCGACTACCACTACACCGACTAAGAGCGAGGTCTGGGCGCCAAAAATGATTCTGCTGAGGACATCCCTGCCCAGGTAGTCCGTTCCCAAAAAATGCTGCGAGCTGGGATTCTCCAGGATATCCCCCACACCCAGCTTGTAGGAATCATAAGGAGCAATTAACGGAGCAAAGATAGCCAGAACAAGAAACAACATGGTAAGCACCATACCGAATATTACCAGGCCCCGACCGAAAAATACCCGGGAAAACCGCCGCAATTCACTTATTCTCTGGACTTTGGCTTCACTCTCTTCTGAAATTTCTGCTTTTAACATCTTACCTATCCGTATCGTATTCTGGGATCAAGCCATCCGTAGGAAAGATCAACAATTAAATTAACCATTAAGGTCATAACGGCGATAATCAGGATTATCGCCTGCACGTAAGTGTAGTCCTGGTTGGTCACCGCGGTCAGGGCCAGTCTGCCCATCCCGGGAATAGCAAAAACCTGTTCGATCAGGACCGAACCACCCAGTATCTGTCCTACTCCCGCTCCGAATAGCGTAACTACCGGGATGAGTCCGTTTTTGAGGGCGTGCCTCATTATGATGACCCGCTCTTTCAGACCCTTCGACCAGGCAGTGCGGATATAGTCCTGGGTCATGACCTCAAGCATAGCTGATCGTGTTTGGCGGGCATTGCCGGCTATGCCGAACAAAGCCAGACAAAACACAGGCATAATAAGCTGTCTGGTACTCAGCGCAAAATCGTCAAAAGGAGAGGTGTAACCCATAATAGGCAGCCAGCCCAGGTAGAGGCCGAAGAAATACATCAGGATCACCCCTAACCAGAAGACCGGCACGGTTATTCCGATATTGGCCAGAGTAGTGAATAGGGTATCGATCCATTTCCCCCGCCTGACGGCACTGACGACCCCCAGCGGAACTCCGACCAGGATACTTATCAGGAAGGCCAGCACACCCAGGTGGAGAGTAATGGGCACACGTCTCTTGATTTGGTCGGTGACAGGAACCCTTTCCAGAATGGAGACTCCAAGGTCACCCCGGACGATATGGGAAAGCCAATCAACATATTGGACAGGCAGGGGTCTATCCAGTCCGTATTGATGTCTGAGCGCCTGAACTTCTTCTTCCGAATACTGTTGTTCCTGATTGCGGCTAACCAGCATGCGGATAGGATCTCCGGGCAGCAGGCGCATGGCAAAAAAGACAAAGGCGGTAACGAGAATTAATACAATCACCGCCTGGATCAGTCTGCGTATTATGTATGTCGTCATATCCCATTTCCATCAAATATTTTTATCATACGGTGGGATCCTAAGCGGTTGAAACCAAATATCATACCATCAGACTCATATGTCTTCTGAACACCATTGTGAGCAGACCGGAAAAATCCGGTCTGCTCACCAGTTGTACTTACAATCGATTACTTGTCCAGCCAGACGTTTTCTTGGGCCCAGGCCCAGAAATAGGCACCCCGCTCGCCAAAACCGGCATCCTTGACGTAAGGCTGCCAGATATAACATCTGCCGGCTTCTCCAACCGGGATAACCGAATAGTTATCATAAAGTACCTTGCAGGCTTTCTGAACCAGCCCAATATCCATTTTTTCTGTAGACTTGGAGGCTGTAATTGCGGCCACCCAATCCTCCCTCTGCCTGTTCATGCTGGGGAAGAATTGAGCGGTAGGTCCGAACATCATGTCGATGGCCACATTCATGTTACCCCAGGAGGGCATGGTATCGGCTACGATGCCATCCTGCCATCCGGCGCCATGCCTGAGATCGGTAAATTTAGCGCCTTCCAGGAACTGTAAATCGGCATCAATTCCGGCTTCTCTCAACTGGCTCTGAACTGCTACCCAGAGATCCCGGTTGACGCCTTCGGGATTGGGCAGAAGCTTGGTTTTAATACCGTTGGGATAGCCTGCGTCAGCCAGAAGCTGTTTAGCTTTGGCTATATCACGGGGATAATTGTTGAAATTCTTATCATAACAGGTGCTGGGACGCGGCGGAAGCTGATAGCAGGGCTCCCATTGCCCAAAACCGAGGTTCTTGGCCAGCCATTCACGATCGATGGATAATGCCACAGCCTGGCGCAGCCTTATGTCAGTCCAGGGCGAAGTCGGATTTCCATCATCGAAAATCATGAAAGTTGTGGCCTGGGGTTGAATCAGGGCCTCGAACTTGCCCATCTTTTTGTAGTCGTCGGTCTCTTTACCCATTTCCACCAGCACCACGTCTCCCTGACCTGACTGCATGGCGGCTTTCTTGGTGGTCTTGTCCGGGATATAAATAGTATGGATTTCATCCAGGTAGGGTTTGCCTTTCTCCCAGTAATCATTGAATTTCTTACCGACCATCAGGGTATCCTGATCGTATTTGACGAACTGGAAGGGGCCGGTGCCGACGGGTTTCTTCCTCATCCCTTCAACGCCTTCGTTTTTAAACTGGGTGGGGGAAACTACCTGTTCGTTTTCGAAGGTACGCAAAATGGTGTTGTCGAAATAGTTTAGAACTACTTTGATGGTATAATCATCTATGATCTGCCAACTTTTCCAGGCAGGCCGTTTTTTAGCCTCAAGCTGAAGATCATAGCTGAATTTTACAGCTG
Source organism: uncultured Dehalococcoidales bacterium (assembly GCA_964387005.1). Taxonomy (GTDB): domain Bacteria; phylum Chloroflexota; class Dehalococcoidia; order Dehalococcoidales; family UBA3254; genus CAYLVC01. Next base: position 4,571 of record CAYLVC010000218.1, read on the forward strand.
CGGCATCCATTGTGGAGCCATCATGGAACTTAACACCTTTTCTCAGCTTGAAAGTGATGGAAGGCTCACTGGTATTTACTTCCCATGATTCCGCCAGGTCCGGCGTAATCCTGCCATCCCACCAGTCCTTGACCAGACCGTTATAACACCACCAATGGGTAACAGCGGTAAACATCTCGGGAGGATATCCCAGAACGGCTCCCGGACCAGTATCTCCGACAAAGGTCAGCGTACCCCCATATTTAGGACCGGAAGCAGTTGGGGCTGTCGTTGCGGCGGGCTTTGTTGTCACGGCGGGTGCTGCCGGGGAAGTTGTGGTACTGCCGGAACAACCACTCAGAAGCAAACCAGCTATCAGAACAATTCCCAGGGCAATAAACAAAATCCTTTTCATCTTTGGCGTGTTCCTCCTTTTATTTGCGAAACATTCCCGGCACATCTTACCTCTCTACATCGAAAGCCTCCTTCCTCCTGTATATCCCGATATAACAAAGCTCCTCAATTAAGCCAGGATTGCCCATCCATCACCAGAAACGCTATGCAAAGGTACAGCGCATATATAGTTCTATATAGTTGATCGTAAACGAACATTTTATAGAATTATTATACCACACGTGTCAAGCTGAAAATAAAGCTAATTTGAGGCTGTCCCGGGGGCGGATGAAAACCAGCAGCCAGCAGCCAACCGCGTTTGGTTGACTGCCGGCTCATGTCTAGTTTCTTACAGCACGGAAGGTCATGGCTGGAGGGTGAACAGGAAAGTCCTCCTCACATCTCCGTGGTCAGTACCATTATTTCTTGGTCGAATACTGGGCAGACAGTAAAGTATCGATGAAAATTATGGGCTTCTCCACCCGGGTGAAGCTCAGAGGTCCGTGAATCATGCCTTTGGGAACACGCACAGAAGTTGGAACGGTAATATAGTGCGTTTCACC
>CAYLVC010000219.1:0-5488 GCA_964387005.1 uncultured Dehalococcoidales bacterium
CCGCCTCTATCGATGCTGCCGGCTTTTCCCGGCTCCAGCGGATCGTACTTGGCTCCGGCTTGATAAGTGTGCAGCAGTCCGGGCCTGACTCTTTCAGTTATTTGCGCTATACCCAGCACTCCACCGCGGTCGTTGTAGACCTTGACAATATCGCCATGCTGTATTCCTCTCGCTTCGGCGTCGGCGGGACAAAGCCTCACCGGCCACCAGGAATAACCGTTCTTCTTGACCCTGTGGATCGGAATGTCTTCCAGCCAGGGGTTTTTGTTATCATGATGGGTATGATATGAGAAACGTACATGAGGCGTGATCATTTGCAGGGGATATTTCTTGACCAGTTCCTTGGTGTCGTATCCCTCCCAGCTCGGGATGTACCTGGGCATCGGAGGTCTTTCCTCATCGTTGGGATCAAACTTCAGCAGGGCTTGAGAAACAAACTCTATCTTGCCGCTGTAAGTAGCCAGCAGATGGGCTTTATCTGTACCCAGATTGGGATTTAATGGATCGGGAGTATCGCAGGGACGTCCCTCGTAGAACCAGCGATTGGATATCGTGGGTTTGTAGTCCTTGGGCAAAGGCACTACGAAATAGCCCTTCTTTTTAAACTCCTCGTAAGTGAGATGCTTGTGCAGGTCGGAATATTCGAAGATCTTCTTCATCCACTCTTCATCGGTATGGCCTTCGGTATATTCATCATAGATGCCCAGCCTCTTGGCCAGTTCCTTGTAAATATCCCAGTCAGGCCTGGATTCCCACAGGGGTTCGATGCACTTGTGCTGGAAGATCATTACCCGGTGATTGGTGCCGGCATTGCCGTGTCCGTAACCACCCGGGGCTGTCCATTCGGAAAGGTCCTGTCTCTCGAAATTGGTGGTGGCAGGCAGGATTACATCGCCGAACTTGGTTTCGCTCTGCCAGTGGCAGTCCTGCATGACCACGAACTCCAGCTTGGGACTCTGATACATTCTGACCCAGCGGTTGGTATCGGTCATGGTGCTGATAAAGGAACCGCCGTGGCGGTGGATCATCTTGATCTCTGCTCCATTCGGTCCCGGTTCGGGATATTCCATGGGTTTAAAACCCTGGTCGTAATAGTTACCGCAGAAACCTTCACCGCGCCATTCGATATGTCCATTCAAAATGGCTTCAGGCAGCAGGATGCGGTAGACTTTTTGAGAGACGGTATTGCGTCCGGGGAAAGCGGGGTGTTCGGCTACGGTTGCAAATGCATCCCAGCCGGCAGAAGCATAGCCCGGCATCTTGAAATTGAAGTCCAGCGGAGCGCCCATTGCTACGCCGCCCCAGATGTTTACACCGGGTTTTCCCAGTCCCTGCATGGCCATGAGCAGAACCATCAACCTTGCCCATTCCGTGGCATAAGCGCCGCGGCAGGCGCCGCCGGTGCCGTACATTGCTCCGCAGGCCAGCATGGTCCTCTTGGCTGCCCATTCATGAGCCAGTGCGGTAATGGTGTGAGCCGGGACATCGCAGATCTTTTCCGCCCATTTCGGAGTCCTGGGGGTGCCGTCCTGGTTACCCAGAATATGCTCTTTAAACTCTTCAAAACCGACTGTGCGGTTTTCTACGAACCACTTGTCATAGGTTCCTTCTTTTATCCAGACGTAGGCGATAGCTTCCGCCATGGCCGCATCCGTTCCGGGACGGGGCGCCAGCCATTTTTCGCCTACATGAGCGGCGGTGTAGTTGCAGAAGGGATCGATAAATACCCTCTGGATGCCAAGCTCTCTAAGCCAGTGACGCCAGATAACAGTATCCTGCGCGCAGTAGCCGCCGGCGGAGGTGTTGGGATCGACCGACCAGAAAACAACCTGTTCGCAATTCTTGAGGCCGTCTTCCAGAATATCGAAGTTGTCCGAATGTCCCAGTTTCCAGTAGTAACCCCAGGCATGCACCGCTCCCCAGTGCCAGCCTTCCCAGCTGTCTGGATTGTCCAGCAGTTCGGTGTAGCCCAGGATATTGTAGAAGCGGCAATAAGGTCCCATTTTGTAGAAAAGCAGGCCCCAGTTATGGTGAGATGAGGCCATGGCTGTAATTGCAGCCGGGCCATAGGTCTTTCTGATTCTCTTGATCTCTCCCGCTACCAGGTCCAGGGCTTCGTCCCAGGATATGCGGACGTACTCGTCCTTGCCCCGCAGTTCGGGGTGGCGGTCGCCATTAGGATCGAAATTCTTGCGTTTCATGGGGTATTTGATCCTGTTCTCTGAATAGACCCTCATCCTCTCAGCGACCACATAGGGATTCAGGGTAGTCATGCGTGGATCAGAAAACTTCTTGCCATGGGCTTCGATGGTCCATCCACCTTCGTCTGTCTCATCGAACATAATTGGGCGCATGCGGGTAATCTTGCCGTCCTTGACTGTGACCTTGACAGGACCACCCACGGTACATTGGGTTAACTCTTGTTCTGCCATCAATTTTTCTCCTTGATTTGCCTTATTATTAACTCATTGAATACTCTGGTCTGTTAATCGAATTAGTTCAGTGACGAGAAACCCTTGAAATTGAACGCACCTGCATTTTTCAACCGGTGTAATATTCTATGTCTTACACTACCAGTTTAACTGATACTGGCTCCTCCATCAACATAAATTATCTGACCGGTAATAAAATCAGACGCTTTTGAAGCCAGAAACACCGTTGTTCCGATAAGGTCCTCCGGTTGTTCCAGCCGCCCCAGCGGAATGCGGGAGAGTATCGAACGCGCCTTTTCGGGTACCATTAACAGGGGTTTGGTTAGCTCGGTGGCTACCACGGTCGGCGCAATGGCGTTGACCAGTACCTTGTACCTGGCCCATTCAAAAGCCAGCATACGCGTCATAGCGTCTACCGCTCCCTTGCTGGTACCATAACCTACAATGCCGTCAGCAGGGTATCTTCCCCTCACAGAAGAGATGTTAATGATTTTTCCTCCACCCTGATTGATCATGGCTTTTCCTACTGCCTGGCAGGTGAGAAAAACTCCCTTGACATTGAAGTCCATGACCTTTTCCCAGTCATCGACGGGCATATTCTCGGGCACGCTGCGCAAGGCCAGCCCGGCGCAGTTCACCAGGATGTCTATCCTCTTGTGATTTTCCAGCACCCGGTCTACCATACTGCTTATTGAAGCAGGCTGAGAAATGTCTACGCATATAGCCTCAGCTTTCTTCCCCTGGTCCCTTATTCCGGCGGCTACCTTTTCCAGCTTTTCTTTAGTGCGGCTGGCGATAACAACATCAGCTCCGGAATCAGCCAGGCCGGCGGCCAGGATGCTGCCGATACCTCCTGAACCTCCAACAAGAATGGCAACTTTATCCGTTAAGTCAAATAAATGTGACACTGCGTAGCTCCTCCTGATAATCAAGCATCCGGTAGGATAGTTTGATTCATCCGTTAAATATTGGGCTTAATAGTTGGCGATGACCAGCATACTGGCCGGTTTGTTGGTATTATTTAAAATTGACCGTCCCTCGTGTGGGGCGATATAAAGCGCATCCATGGGGTTCAGGATATACTCTTCCGTTTTGGACTTAACGGTCACCTGTCCTTCGATAACCACATACACCTTTTCATTGATCTGGTCTTCTCCGGAAAATTCAACGCCGCCTCCGGGAAGGAAGTGAGAAAGCCCGACCCAGAAATTTTGAGCTCCGGTCTCGTCCTTGCCGCTTAGTCTTAAAGCAGCCGTCAGGAAATGTCCTTTGGCTTCGTACGGTTTGACCTGATTAAAACACATTTTTTTCATATTTTTCTATCCTGGGTTCCGGAGGCAGACAATGTCTGCTTCCGGAATAGAATTTATCTATTTATTACTTTTCTCTTTGTCCGACCACTTTGATTTTATGTCATCGAAATGATGATGCATCTGGGTAATATGGTTGCCGAAGTTTTCCAGACCGATTTGCAGATGGTAATCCTGCTCGACAATACGTTTCCACGGGCGAACAGTGATTTCATGAGTCAGGCGGCGAATCATTCTGGGTTGTTTCATGATCTTTTCCGCCAATTCCCAGGCACGGGACATCAGCTTATCATGGGGCACGACTTCATTGACAAGGCCCCAGTCCAGGCAGGTCTTGGCATCGACGCCGTTAACAGTAAACATCATATAGTTGCCGCGCTTCAAACCGCAGATGGCTTGAATAATCTGACCCTGGAAATCGCCGGGAACTGTCGCATCGCCGAAATGGTCGTCGCGCAGAACAAAGTTCGGCACGCACAATGTGATATCACTCATCATGGCGTTTTCCCAGTGAAGGCCGGGGCCGTTGATAGCGCCGATAGTGGGTACTTCAATATCATAAAGCCAGTTGTCAACAACTCGCCGGGCGTCATGCCATGTAGTATCGAAAATAACATTCTTATCAGGATCATCCTCAACTGCAGCCCAGGAGCTCATGTCGAAATCCCCAATCCAGTAAGGATCGGTCGAGGTCAGGATGATAAGCTCGTTTTCCGGGTCATGGCCGATAGTAGTCCAGCACTCACACATGGCCTGATGCATCTCAGCGCTCCATTTTACGGGGCCGCCGTTGGTATGCATGCGTGCCTGCAAAATGCCGTTCCTTCGTTCAAAATCAAAATGTTCGGCAAAAACTTTTTTATAGTCCTCCAGCTTGGGATATGGGACTTTTTTGGTAATACTCATATTATTTCCTCCATCTTTATATTTTTATGTAATACCATGATTATTACAGTGTTGTTACCGTTTATTTCTATTACTAAAATAAGCCAGCTGGCTCAGTAATAGTCTGTTTTTTTCTTCCAGCGCCTCTGAGATGGTCTGGCCTTCATAATCGTACCAGCCCTTCCCTGCCTTGATGCCAAGCTCCCCCGCATCGACCTTGGCGGCATACCGGGGGGAAACGGCATCGGCATTACTCAGTGTTTTCCACATCCTGTTGGAGACGCGCATTGATGTATCCAGTCCGATCATGTCCTCGGCCTCCATGGGGCCTATGCAGGACAGGCGAAAACCAATGCTGCCTTTAACTGCCGTATCCAGGTCCTCCGGAGTGACAATGCCTTCATCCAGCATAAACATGATCTCTCTGGTCAGAGCACCTGTCAGGCGGTTGACGATGAACCCCGGATACTCCTTACGAACAGTAACCGGTTGCTTCCCCGTCTTTATCATCAAATTACGAGTTGTTTCCACTGTTTCAGCCGAGGTATCCGGTCCGCTGTGTATTTCTACGGCGGGAATTATATGTGCAGGGTTGAAGTAGTGCACCCCAATAACCCTGGACGGGTTTTTCATACCCTGCGCCAGTTCGCCGATGGTTAGACTGCCGGTATTACTGCTGATTATGGCTGTGGAATTATATTCTTCCAGTTCGGAGAAGAGTTTTCTTTTCTCCTCCAGTATCTCCGGAATGACTTCTGCTATATAGCCGCATTGCGGCAGTGCCGACCCTAATGAGCTTCTCAATACGGGAATTACCCTGGATGTAATACTGGTAACAGGTTCCTTCAAGAGTCCGAATTT
>CAYLVC010000220.1:0-1427 GCA_964387005.1 uncultured Dehalococcoidales bacterium
AACCGATAAGATACTTTTTGCCGTTGTGCAGGGTAAGTAATACTCCACGGCTGCCGCGCATATAATAGGCTGACATCTGCCCGTTAAAGCGTATACCGTAACCGCCAAACTCCCGCAGGGGAGAAAACTCCCTTAACTCGAGACTGGCTATTTCGCTCATTTTCAGCCTTAAAACCCTTATCCCCGGCAGTCCGAAACGGACGGTAATATCCTGCCGGGTGACAGCAGTCCGTAAACCGCCGTAAGGTATAACTAAAAGCAGGGCGACTACCAGCAGCACCAGAGAGGCCCATGGCTCACTGAACCAGGCTGCAACAGCCCCAGCCAGCAGGACAAGGGGCAGGCAGATAGTCAATATTGTTACATACACGGGATTTTGAGATTCCCAGTAAATACCGGTGGACTTGCCCTGCCACCTTCCGGCAAGCTCTCTTTCTATTTCATCTGAAAGTGGTTCAGCTGAACCACGTTCAGCAGAATCCCGGATTGATCCGGCGGCATGATCTGCCTGGAAGGGCCTCAGCCATTCCAGGACAATCGCCAGCAGTACAGTCGAACCTGTCAACGATAAAAACCATACCCAGGGAAAAGTGAACAGTTCGGCCCCTGATACAATGAACTCAATAGTGCCAAGGGTAATGCCTGCCATTGCTCCCACTACAACCTCATCCAGCAGCGACAGCCAGTTGAAGGTCTTGTTTTTCTCCTGTCTGGCCCAGAGTTCATCCAGAAAAATGGAGAGCCCGATAAAAAGCAGCGAAAACCCCAGGAAAAGCCCGAATGACAACCAGGGAGAACCATAATTGTCAGGTAAACCCTGTAGATTAAAATGAATTGGAACGCTTTCAGGGAAAGGGGCGCCTATAATCAGCCTGATAACGACATAAACGAACACAGCAATGGCCGGCAGGTGGACCCACAAGGGGTGAATAATTCTGTTTTTCATCATTTCCTCCTCAGGCAAGGACTTATGTCTACGCTCTGTTTTCCAGATGACGGTTTATCATTTTTCGAATGGCTTCCGGAGACAGTCCTTTCAGCAGGGCATCGGTGATGATTTCTTCAATACGTTGTTCCAGATCATCCCCGCTTTCATCCACTTCGATAGGCTGCGGCAACCTGGCAACGGTAGCTCTCCGACCCAGGTGCAGATTGATTATTCCCTGGTCACGGAGTTTTAAGTAGGCGGAGCGGACGGTGTGGAGATTGATTGAAAGGCTATCCGCCAGCTCCCTGACCGAAGGTAATTCATCGCCTGGCTTGAGCGTCCCTTTGAGCACTTGCTCTTTGATTTGACGTATCAGCTGCAGATATATCGGCCGCCTGTCCTGTTCATCAATCGAAAGCCACATACCCTTTCCCCAAACTATTATAGTTATACTATAATAGTTATAACAGTAGCTGTCAATATCAAAGGGGTAGGCAGT
>CAYLVC010000220.1:1527-4287 GCA_964387005.1 uncultured Dehalococcoidales bacterium
GCTTCCTCGAATTCCTGTTTTTTTTGTTCAGCCTCGAGCGAAAGGTTTTCCCATTCAGCCGTCAGACGGGGTATGCATTTCATCAGCTCATGATGTCTGATAGTGGCGGTCTTTAGCTCCGCGGCATTGCCGTATGCTTCGGGTGTGGCCAGGTATTCTTCCAGCCGGCGAAATTCAGGCTCAAATTTAGCCAGCTCCGCCTCGATTTCCGTAATCCTTTTTTTTAACGGCGAACTGACGCGGTAAAAATTATTGCGCAATTCACCTTCGGCGGCTTTGCGCTGACGTTGAATCTCCCTGGGAGATAAATTACCATTGGGGCTTCCATCACAGGTGCCTGAATCCTCCGTCTTCCCCATATTTTCCTTCCAGGCCAGGTATTCGTCATAATTGCCGGTATAGACCAGCGGAACGCCGTTCTGTATTTCGATAATTTTATTGGCGATTTCCCTGATAACCGTACGGTCATGGGTAATAAAACAGAGTGTGCCATGATAGGCATCGAGCGCATCGACCAGCATTTCCCGTGAATTGATATCCAGATGGTTGGTCGGCTCATCCATCAGTAAAAAATTGGCCGGGCGGACCAGCATTTTGGCCAGTGAAAGACGGCTTTTTTCACCTCCGGAGAGGACTTCCACTTTTTTATATACATCATCTCCGCTGAAAAGGAAGGCCCCCAGCAAGCCGCGCAGTACCTGTTCCATTTCATCCGGGGCTGCCCCCTGTATTTCCTCCAGCACCGTGTTTTGTGCTTCCAGCAGCTCAAGCTGGTACTGGGCATAGTAGGCTGTCGAGACATTATGCCCCAGCTTGCGCTCACCCTCATCGAATGGCAGGACTCCAGCCATAATTTTGAGAAGCGTGGTCTTTCCGGCGCCGTTGGGGCCGACCAGCGCAACCCGGTCATTTCTTCTTAAGGACAGATTAAGGTCACGGTAAACCAGGTTGCCATCATAGGACTTGAGAATGTGCTTGAGTGAAATCACTTCTTCACCACTGCGCTGTGGATCAGGAAAATTGAAATGGATTTTACGGCTGGACCTTGGCACCACGACCCTTTCCACTTTGGCCAAAGCCTTCATGCGGCTTTGCACTGCGGCAGCTTTGGTGGCTTTATAACGGAAGCGTTCAATGAAACGCATTTCCTTTTTAATCCTGATTTCCTGTCTCCTGGCAGTTGCCTCGCGTGTTTCCATGTCCTGCTGTCTGGCAAGAACAAAGTCATCATAGCTGCCGTTATACAGAATCACGTCATCCTTCTCAATGGCAATTATCTTCCTGGCTACCCGGTTGAGAAAAGCCCGGTCATGGGAGGTCACCATAACCGCTCCCTGGTAAGATTTCAAATAGTCCTCGAACCAGATGCAGGACTCAAGGTCCAGGTGATTGGTAGGCTCATCCAGCAGCAGCATATCCGGATTGATAACCAGGAGTTTAGCCAGAGTAATCCGCATCAGCCATCCTCCGCTGAACTCATACAGGGGGCGCTGGAAGTCCTTTTCTTTAAAACCCAGTCCGGTAAGAATAACTTCTGCTTCATGTTCGACATTATATCCACCGGCGGTCTCGTATTTATGCTGCAAATCCCCCAGTTCACGCATCAACTGGGCAGTTTCTTCCTCATTACCACCCTCGGTCAGGGCTTCCTGCAAGACCCGGAGACGGTGCTCCAAACCAGCAATCCTGGCAGAAGCATGAGCAACATGCTCCAGCAGCTTTTCGCGGCTTTCGGGTGTGATTTCCTGTCTGGCATAGCCGATAGTTATGTCCTTGCGTTTGGCAATGCTGCCCGAATCAGGAATGACATTACCGGTAATAATTTCAAAAAGGGTGGTCTTGCCGGATCCGTTGGGACCGATAACGGCGATGCGGTCCCTGGCACCTACATTGAAGGTCATTCCGCTGAAAAGGACCTGTACCCCATATGATTTGGAAACATTGACTACGCTTAACATGAACTGTTTTTCCCGGCAAATTATTGCTTTCAGTCAGGGTCTTTTGATTATTGGCAGGCTAAACCGCTGCATTAAAAAGGCACTAATAATACAACCCGGTACTCAGGGCAACGGTACTATTATAACCTTTCAGGGGCATGGCTGTCGTGTTTGCAGTTGAGAAGGGGAACAATTGAACATCCGGACACAGAATCAGAACCTCTTGAATTTTTTATACAGGTAGAAGACCGCAAAACCCAGGACAACCAGCAGGACGGCCAGAATGCTGAAAAGGGTTATTATGAGGCCCATATTGATGCCAGTCTCACCGGTGTCAGCATTTGGATCCGGGGATGTGGGGGTTGCTGTGGAAGCTTCTGGTGACCGATTGGAGACGGGACTGGCGCCAGGTGTGTCGGATACGGTGGCTGCCGGTTTGGTGCTTTTCGCCGGACTCAAAGGCGTTGCTGTCATGGATGGACCCGCAGAAGGCGCCGGGAAGGCCTGGGAAGAGGGAATAGCGGTGTTTGCGGGTTCAACGGCAGACGTACCGGGTGCAGGAGAAGCAGCCGGTGAAAGAGTCGCCAGCGGGGTTTGTACCGGTGAAGTTGTCGGTGCAGGGGTCTTAACCGGGCTGGAACCGCCGCCACCTCCTCCACCGCCTGAACTTGAACCCGATGGTTTCTTTTGCGTGGTAAAAATGCCGACGCTGCTCCAGTTGCTGAGCCTTTCCCCGCATCTCGCCCGGACCTTCCAGTAATAGGTGGTTTCATACTCAAGAGGACTTACGCATTTCCAGACATTGGACGGGCAGGCCTGGTCT
>CAYLVC010000220.1:4387-5487 GCA_964387005.1 uncultured Dehalococcoidales bacterium
GCAGCAGTCTTCCTGTGCCATGAAATCTGGACAGTGCTTTTTTCCAGTCCGGCTGCACCGTCAGGCGGTGAATCCAGCTCCACCGAGGAGTCCATCAGGTCGGTATAGACCATGAGCGCCGTATTGACGATGTCTACCGACCAGATGATATTATCACGCACCCACAGTTTATCCAGTTCGATTCCATCGGCCAATCCAGCGGTGACGCTTTCAAAAAAGGGCGAGGACAAAGCGGGATCAAGCGACCGTTCAAGACCGCTCTTGTTGGCTATATTGATCTCGTTCCGTGCATAAACGGCATAAAGCACGCCTGCATCAGAGACGGCAATATGGCTGATCCCTGCACCCTGGGGAAGAGTGCCGTCGATAGCTTCCCAGTCCTGGCCTGTTCCGATTATAAACCGGAAAATGCCCTTACCCCTGGTCTTATCGGCAGCATAAACCGTATTATTTAATACAAAACCGCTGTCGAAAGCCACACTCAAAGGACCTTCAAAAGGGGCTTTTTTCTGGCCTGCAGGCAAAGGTTCGAAAACCCGGCCATGATCGTTTGAATAATAGACGGACCCGCTGCTGTTTCCCAGAATAACTACCTGATCATGGCTGAAATTCGGGGACAGCGCCAGCGAAACGGCTATTCCGCTGCCCGCTGCCGCTTTATCGATATAAACCGGAAGGGCTTTGCCGGTCTGGTAGACCAGGCATGACTGACCGTCATAACTGCCGACAAACAGCTCATCCTCCGCAGACACAGCCCAGGCATCTATATTGACCCATTCTCCGGTTTGAGGGTCTACCGATTGAAAGCAGGAATAGGTTCTGCCGCTGTCGGCGGATTTCCAGATTACCGGCTGGCCCTGGCTGACGCCCTTAAGATATATCACACTGTTCTGCTGATAGGATGGCGAGACCAGTACACGTTCTATTCTTTCGACCGAAGGCAGGGTACTGGAGAAGATTCTTTCCCAGCTCAAGCCGGCGTTTTTGCTTATCCACAGGGAATACTGAAAATCCTGGGTCAATAAAAACAGGGTGCTGTCCGAAGCGTAAGCAGGTGAAACCGCCAGATCGAGAATATGGGTGATCCGGCTGTCTATCAG
>CAYLVC010000221.1:0-5484 GCA_964387005.1 uncultured Dehalococcoidales bacterium
AATCCGTCTTCTAACATTTTTATCTTTTTCGGCGGCTATACCTGTATCATCGCCTTCCTGATTTTCTGGTTTAACCGCGCAACCAGACCCGTGAACAGGACGGCCATATATTCCCGCATGGTATGGCTGGCCTCACTGGCAGGCCTGGGGCCAGGACCCCGCCAGACCGAGCTTGAATTCTCCAAACGGCTGGAAGAAGCTCTGCCCCGGCAGGCGGACGTAATCAGCCGTATCACCCGCACCTATCTGCTCCATTGTTACAGCCGAACCGCACCCGCAATATCCATGGAAGAGGAATTTAAAAAGACCTGGCCCGGACTGCGTACAGCCCTGGTTAAACGCCTGTTCCGCCTACCTTTTCATTCCCATAGCAAAAAGCTCCATGATTGAGCAGGTGGGAATATGGTCGGGCGGCCTGACCAGCTCCAGCGTCATAGCCTTAGTTTTGCAGGTGATCACGCAGACCCCGCAGCCCATGCAGTGCTCACTTTTTATCCTGGCCTTGAACTTCTTTGTCCCCTCCACCGGCACCATCTCGATAGCATCGAATTTGCAGCGGCTGAGGCACTTTTTACAACCCACGCAAAGGTCCTCATTAACTGCCGCCCGGTAGCGGCTGGGAGTCAGGATTTCGTGCAGGTTTCCCCTTTTCAGCAGCGGTTGTATCACCATGCAGCAGTCATCACAGCAGGTGCAGAAGAGGTCTCCTTGAGAGGTATTCAAGGGAATGTGTACCAGTCCCAGATCTTCGGTTTCCGCCACGATTTTCATTCCCTCTTCATAGCCTACCTCTTCAGGGGGGTTCAGCCATTCCTTATCGGGTTTTGCCGGCGGAGAAGTAGGTAATTGAAGCTTGATGCAAACATCGATCGGACTATCGCATTTCCGCCAGAGACCCCGGCAGCCGCACATCATAAAGTAGGTTTTGGCTGACCTTTTGAGTATTTGCCTCATATCCTCGTACCACAGTATCTGCTCGGGACGGATAGCGGGACTGGCTTCCAGGGCTTTGTAGGCCGGTACTACCCGGTGAGCTCCGGGCACCCCCAGGTTTTTTCTTTTTATGAAACTGTCTACAATGATGTCGCCCCACTCTTCGAAAAAGAAATCACCCCACAGCGGAAAAAGCCTGGCTTTGTCCTCTTCCTTTATCCAGCCTATGGCGCCGTGATGGAACATCACCACATCAGGAGGAATGACGAATCCGTCCTTTGCCCTGCGGATTACCATTCTATCCGCCATGTTGTCCAGTTTGGCTTGCAGGGTTTTCTCGTCCAGGTTCATTTTTGCGGCCAGTTGAGACGCCGTCATGGGAGTCTTCAGTTCGAGCAGGTACTGCGCTTCCTCCGCAGTCATCATCGCCTCCAGTATTCTGGCGAAGCGTTTTGAACCGGGCGCTCCAACAATTGTCGCCACTTTATCAAAAATGTCATTAGAGACAGTCATTCGGTCCTCCTATTAACTAAAATCGGGTACTAATACGAGCGTAAGAATAAATGATACCTATTTTCAATGCGTCCGATTAATAAAGAAGCAGGGCGGCTATACCCCGGATTGCGGAATACAGCCGCCCCACAATTAACCAGGCGGATGGGTTATTACCAATATACCGTTATTTGTCCAGCCAGGCGCCGGTGAAGTTGAAATAAGGCCATCCCATTTTGCCGTAATTCATCTCTTTCACGTACTTCTGCTGTACGATGATGGTTGTGGTTTCCCACAGGGGAATAACGGAGGCATTGTCGTACATCAGCTTGGTAATTGATTCGGCTTTGGCCTTTTGCCCATTATAGTCCGGTATAGCCAGGTAATCCTGGATCATCTTGTCCAGACCTGCCGGTCTGGTCAAAGTAGTCCACCAGCAGCCTGCTCCGTATTGTTGTTTAAGAGGTGTAATCCAGTATCGGTTGAGGTTGACGCCATAATCGGTCTCCATGGTAGTGATAGGTTCGACGGTCAGACCTTCTTCAAGACCGTTTACCATGTTATCCAGCCATTTTTGAGCGCTGATGATGTTAAGCTCGGTATTAATCCCAACCGCATTGAGGTCTGCCTGCATGGCGGTAACCGCATCGTTATTAAAAATAACGGCGCAGGTCAATTTGGTGTTGAAACCATTGGGGTATCCGGCCTGTTTCAGCAATTCTTTGGCCTTGGCCGGGTCGTATTTGCGGGCAGGAAGAGTGGGAAGATGGCCTAATTTGCCTTGACCCACAATCTGGGTCAGCTCTTTCCAGTAGCCCATCCCGATATTTTTCATGATAGAGTCTTTGTTGATGGCGTATTCCACAGCCTCACGCACTTCTTTCTTTTCGTAAGGAGAACCGGCAATTCCGCTGGAGGGTATAAGCATATTGCCCAGGCCGGAAGCCATATCCAGATAATAGTCTTTCTTGGAAAGCTCTACGGCGGCAGCGCCCTGAACAGATTCGAGTATGTCGCCTTCACCTGCCTCAAAGGCTATCTGCTGGGTAACAGCATCGGCAATGAACAATGTCTTGACACCGTCCAGCAGGGTCTTAGTCCCCCAGTAGTCGTCGTTACGCACCATTTCGAGATAATCGTTTTCCTTGTATTCTTTGAATTTGAAGGGGCCGGTGCCTACCGGGTGCCAGTCAGCATACTCTACCCCATTTTTTTCATAGTTAACCTGGGATATTTGTGTACCCAGTGTACTGGAGCGCGCTATTGAGCCGAACCATGTATTCTGGTACTTTTTGATCTTGATCTGGAAGGTGAAGTTGTCAACAATGCTGTAAGATTCGACGTTATCGCTTCCAGAGACCTTGGCAGCCATCAGCCGGTCAAAGTTCCACTTCGCTACACTGGCATTGAAATCGCTGCCGTCATGAAATTTAACGCCTTTTCTCAGTTTCAGGGTCAGGGTCAGGTTGTCCGCCGACCATTCCCAGGACTCGGCCAGTGAAGGAGAGAAAGAACCGTCGGAATTGCCCCTGACGAGAGGCTCGAACATAGGAGCGACATAAAAACCGGACAGGCCTTTCATATTTTCAGGCACGCCGATGGAGCCGGTTGGGACCTCGGTGAAGATCCGTCTGACGACCCCGCCCTTCTTGGCCTGGGTCCCGGCGGTTGTGGTGGGTGGCGCGGTCGAAGTAATAATGGGAGGAGCACTGGTTTTAGGAGGCGCGGAAGTAGTGGGGGCAGCTCCAGTTGTGGTCTGGGCAGGGGCCTGTGTGGTAGGTGCTGGTGCGGTAGGAGATTGTGTAGTGGTGGTTGATGAGCAGCCAGCCAGCATCAAAGAAGCTGCTATCACAACTACCAGGACAACCAACAATAACTTCTTCATTTTTTCAACTCCCCTTAATAATTCAAAGGTCTTTTATGACAGTATTTTTCCGGTTAACCTGTTCATAACGTCACTTCACATGCCACCTCCTTTGTATTCAAAAACCTGTTGATAACAGTTGCTTAGTTGCAAGCTCCCCTGTGATTTAACCCTATCTGCCCAAAATTACATATACTTTACTATATTATACGGCTAAAGTGTCCCCCTCAGCTTGGGATCCAGCGCATCTCGCAGTCCGTCACCCACCATATTAAAAGAAAAGACCAGAAGCATTATGGCAATACCGGGAGCAAATGACAGGATGGGCATATTGAGAAGATATTTATAACCGCTGTTGACCATGGCGCCCCAGGCGGCATCCGGGGGTTTGATGCCGATGCCCAGAAAGCTCAGACCGGCTTCCGCCAGTATAGCCCCGCCCAGCATCATGGTCATCATTACAATCAGGGGAGGAAAGCAGTTGGGAAAGATATGGGCGAACATAATACGCTTATTGCTGGCGCCGATGGACCTTTCAGCCACGATATAGTCGTTAACACGCACTGATAGGACCTGGCCGCACATCAGGCGGGCATAGATCGCCGTCATGCCCACGCCGATGGCGATAACGATGTTAAGCAGTCCTCCACCCAGCAGGGCCGCCACCACCAGGGCCAGCAGCATCATGGGGAAAGCCATCAGAGAGTCCATGAATCTCATAATAACAGCATATACGACCCCGCCATAAAAGCCGGCGATCAGACCCAGGATAATCCCGACAACCGCCGCTACACCTACCGAACCGATGCCCACTATCAAAGACGTCCGGGTACCATAGATAATACGGCTGAGAGTGTCTCTACCCAGGGAATCCGTACCCAGCAAATGTTCACGGCTCGGTCCCTGCACCTTGACATCCAGCTCCGGCTTATTGGGTTCATAAGGGGCCAGCAGCGGAGCGAAAATGGCGGCAAAAATAGTTAAAGCTATAATCACCAGCCCGAATACCACAATTTTTCGTCCCATCATTACCCTGATGACGCGTCTGCTTTCGCTAATATGAACCGGTTGTTCCATGAATTCTTTTTGAGCTATTTCTTTCACAGCCATTATCTATTCTCCATTAATCAAGTCTAATCCTGGGATCCAACCAGCCATAAGAGATATCAACGATCAGGTTTGCCGTTACTATCATAACCGCAGAAATCAGGACAATGGCCTGCACCACGGCGAAGTCCAGGCTGAAAAGGGCATCTACAGCCAGTCTGCCCATGCCGGCAATATTAAAGACGGTCTCCATAAGTACCGAACCGCCCAGGATACCCGCAATCTGCATACCTGAGAGCGTGAAGATGGGAATCAGCCCGTTTTTCAGGGTGTGCCGGATGATTATCACACGTTCCGTCAGTCCTTTTGACCAGGCGGTGCGGACATAGTCCTGCCTGAGGGTTTCCAGCATGCTGGAGCGGGTCTGCCGCGCCACGGCGCCGACGGTAAAAATAGCCCCGCAGACCACGGGCATGATGATCTGCCTGGTGCTTAACCAGAAGTCATCGAAAGGTGAGGTAAACCCATGCGTGGGAAGCCAGCCCAGCTTCAGTCCGAAAAGGTATATTAACATGATAGCCAGCCAGAAGGCTGGAATGGTAATGCCTATGTTGGCAAACAGCGTCATGATAAAGTCGGTCCTGGTACCCCGCCGGACAGCGGAAAGCACCCCCGCCAGGATTCCCAGAAAAGTGCCGATAACGAAGGACAAAATACCAATGTAAAGAGTGACCGGAGCCCGATTGGCAATGAGATAATTGACGCTCCGGCGCTGCGAGATCGAGGTTCCCAGGTCGCCGTGGAAAAGGCCGTTGACCCAGTCTACATATTGCATCGGCAGGGACTTGTCCAGCCCGTATTTGTGCCTTTCCAGCTCGATCTGTTCTTCGGACATCTGCTGAAAGCGTTCAGAGCTGAGGTACATCAACAAAGGGTCTCCGGGCATCAGCCGCATTACCAGAAACACGAGCATGCTGACAATGACAACGATAATAAACGACTGGATCAAACGACGCACGATATAAGCGATCATTCCGTATCTCCAACAAAAATCAATTGTCTATGTTCTATTATCAACAGCCTGTTCAATATCCTGATATCACCCTCACAGGCTGGGCAACCGGTAGCTTCCCGCTATAAAAATGTTT
>CAYLVC010000222.1:0-3586 GCA_964387005.1 uncultured Dehalococcoidales bacterium
TCACCCTGTTTTTCGTAGTCCAGCTTTTCATCCGCTTTGAAAGTAACTTCATATTCCCGCTTTCCCAGCTTCTTGCGGATTGAGTCGATGGTATCACAGATGTATATCCGTCCGTTTTTCATGATAGCCACGCGCTGGCAAACATACTCAATATGATAGAGATTATGAGCGCTTAAAATAATGGTCTTGCCTTGCGTGTTAAGCTTCTTCAGGTACTCAATGATGAAGTAAGAGGTCAGGGGGTCAAGGCCGGAGTTGGGCTCGTCCATCACCAGTATGGACGGATCGTGCAGCAGCGAACGGGCGATCGCCACTTTCCTTTTCATCCCCTTGGAAAGTTCACCGGTGTATTTGGTCTTGTCAGCCAGTTTCAGAGAGCCAAGCAGGCTGTCTATTCTTTCCTCGGCAGTGCGGCGGGGAATCTGATACAGCTCTGAAAAGAAAATGAGATATTGCTGGACGGTCATGTTTTCATAAAGCGGGCTTTCCTCCGGCAGGTAGCCTATTTGCTTCTTGATCTTCGAGCTTTGCCGCGACATATCCTCCCCCATGATCTCCACACTGCCCGAAGTTGGAGCCAGCAGTCCGACCATCATTTTAAGAGTGGTGGTCTTGCCTGCGCCATTATGCCCGATCAACCCCATTATTTCACCCTGCTCAATTTGGATGTTAACATCATTGACCGCCGTAAAACCGTCATATATCTTGGTAAGAGAGGATAATTTTATAATGCTCATTTATATGCCATCCTGTGAATAAATAATCGATTTAATGAAAAATATTTTAACCCTGGCAAAATGGGAAACCACACGACTTCGTTCACGCTTCAGCGGTAAATCGAAGTTCTTTGTACTTCCGGTAGTTGTCCTGATTGCCCTCTTATCATACACAATTTTCCAGCAGGATTTCACCTTATGCCAGGGCATTTACAACATCGGGGCATCCCCCAACGCTCCGGTAATAGAGGATAAACGCTTTAATGTCGCCCTGATGGACCAGGCAGCCGGACTGCAACAATTGCGCACGGGAAAGATAGACCTCTATATCAGTCAAACAGGGGTAGCCGTCAGGAAAGACAACCGTTCACAATACGCAGCAGGCGCACTTGAAAAACACCTGGAAAAGCAGGAGTTGGCCAGGATATCCTCTCAATACCCGCTGGACCAGGCCTTCCCGCTGCGCATCAGGATAGACTCCCTGGAAGCGGATAGCCTTGTTGAACCGCCCATGGTAAAGGCAGCTCTGGAACGAGACTTTTCACGGCAGGCGGACATCCCTCCCGAGGGTGAGACCGCCGGTATTGCCACAGAAAATGAATCGAACAACCTTCATGGCGACTCATGGGACACTGTCTTTGCTCCTGAAAACAATCCTGCCGCCGGCGGCGCCGCCGAAAATGCCTCCAGCCAGGAGGTGCAGCAGCAACTAAACAATATCCGGTCTGAAAACAGAATACCGGAGTTCAAGGCCGAGTTTGTTTCGGAAGATGATGTGATCATACCTTCACTCATGAATCCCCCCATGCCCCTGGCCCAGGTCATCCTGGCTTTTCTGTATATCATTCCCATCTTCTTCGTCAGCGTCTTTTTTACCAGCAGCTTCACGGAAGAGAAAGTCAACCGCAAACTGGTGATCCTGCTCTCCTCACCGGTCTCCCGCCTTGAGATCATGCTGGGAAAGATGCTGCCCTACTTTATCTACTCCCTGGCGGTGATCATTATTGTAACCCTTTTCCTTAAGGGCAATGTCGGCACGGCCCTGGCTATTTTCCTGCCGGTGATGCTGTTTATCTTTGCTATATATTTGATGGTAGCACTGACTTACCGGACGTTTAAGGACCAGACCTTCTTTTCCGTCCTGGCTCTGTCGGTGATAACCGTTTATCTGGTCGTTCCGGCTATGTTCGCGGGCGTCAGCGACCTCAGCTACGTTTCACCCCTTACCCTGGCAGTGACCATGTTCAGAGGAGAGACCTTCACCCTCAACCACTATATAACCGCTACAATTCCTCTTTACCTGACCTTTTTCCTGGTTATGTACGTGGGAACAAGGGTATTTAATGAAGAATACCTCATGGGCTTCAAACCGCTCCACAGGAAACTGACCGAAGCCCTGCATTTGTCGCTCAACCGCAAACACCTTGATCTGTCCATCTTTTTCTTGAGCCTGCTTCTGATACCCCTGGTCTTCGCGGTCCAGTTGGTGGCCATAGTCATCATCTCCAACCTGCACTCGGTTTTGATTCTCTGGGCCGTGATGCTGCTTTCTATTGTAATTGAAGAGATCGCCAAGTCCGCCGGCATCGTGGTTATGCTGCAAAGAGGGGCGGAATTCTCACGGCTCAGGCTCTTAAAACTGGCCTTTCTGTCCGCCCTGGGATTCTGGGCAGGCGAAAAACTGCTGCTCATTCTTACCATTAATCTTTCATCGGAATCAGCCCTGGTCTCCTCATTTCTGGGGGTTGATATGTTCAGCGGTTGGCTTCTGTTTGTACCCCTGGTGCTGCATACCGCCAGCACCTTCCTGGTTTGCGTACTGTCCCGCAGAGGCAACAAAAGATATCCTCTGGCCATCATCTGCGGCACCGTAGTTCACGCCCTTTATAATATAGCCATATTGTTTTTCACAGGAGTGATGCAGTGAAAGAGTTCCTTATACTGTTGAAAAGAGAGCTGAAATCAATCACCCGTGAAAAGACGATCATGTTCGCCATCCTGATCCAGTTCTGCATCGCCTCACTATCTTCCGTTCTCCTGGTGGGCATTATGGCCTTTTATGACCCTTCTTCCATTGGACAAAACTCTAAAGCCAGTATAAGGATCGGACTGGTCGAAGAAGGCAGCAGCCCTATGCTGGGTTTTCTTAAACAAAAAGGCATTTACGTCAGTACCTATATCGACAGACAGCCGGCTGAGACCGCCTTTAAGGCTGGCAGACTGGACGCTATCATAGATATTCCCGCCGGCCAGGCAGGGGTTGTGGACATGAAACTGGTCCTGCCGGAGATGGATGCCAAAAAGACCGTTATTATGATGCTCTTGCAGGAACCCCTGAAAAACTTCGAGAACTATCTCCGCACGCAGAACGGCGTAACAATGAATTACGATGATCTGGGGGGGAAACCGGGTAATAACCATGAGTTCCTTTATTCTATTATCATCCCCGTCCTGATGCTGTTCCCCGCCCTTATCGCCGGAAGCATAATGATAGATACCGTGGCCGAGGAGTTCGAGAATAAGACCTTCGATACGCTGATGGCTTCGCCTGTTTCCCTGAAACAGATCTTTGCCGCCAAGATAGGCGCCGCCATGGTTACCGCCGTCTTGCAGGTGATATTATGGGCGGTGCTGCTGAAACTCAACGGGCTCAATATTCTGAATTTGCCCCAGGTCCTTTTAGTGTCCGTAATCGCCGCCTCGGCCATATCCTTTATTGCGGCCATGATCGCCCTCTATTTCAAGGACCGTGAGAGGGCCCAGTTTACCTTTTCCATCGCCCTGGTTCTGCTGGTAGGCGTGAGCTATTTCACCGGTTTTTCTCCCGTCAGCCTGATTACTCGCATGGCTTCCGGAGCGCAAAACAACGA
>CAYLVC010000222.1:3686-5418 GCA_964387005.1 uncultured Dehalococcoidales bacterium
TATTATAGACGCGGAGGAGTCTATTCATGTCAAAACAGGTTTTCGTCAACTGCGGGCAGGGAGGCCCCTTTAAAATATACGTGGAGGACGGTAAGATCATCCGGCTGCGCCCGCTGGTACTGGATGACAGCGATGCCCCATCCTGGAAGATCGAAGCCCGCGGCCGGACGTTCAGACCGGCACGCAAGGTTTGCCTGCCGGCCTATTCATTAACTGAACATGCCCGTGTCTATTCTAAGGACCGCATACAGTATCCCATGATCAGGGTGGACTTTGATCCGAAGGGCGAAAGAAACCCGCAGAACAGAGGAAAATCGGGATATCGCAGGATAAGCTGGGAAGAGGCACTGGACATTGTCAGCTCTGAAATGATTCGCATACGTGAAAAACACGGCCCGTCCGCCATCATGTCTCGTCCTTCATCTCACCACAACTGGGGTTTTGTAGGCTACCGCACCAGCGTCTGGGCCAGGTTCTTCAATCTGATCGGCTTTACTGAAATCCTGGATAATCCCGACAGCTGGGAAGGCTGGCACTGGGGGTCAACCCATGCTTTCGGTTTTTACTGGCGCTTCGGTCTGCCTGAACAATACGACCTGTTGAGCGACGCCCTGCAAAATACAGACTTGATCGTACACTGGGGCAATGACCCGGATTCAACTCACGGCGTCTACGGCGGGCAGGAATCAGCCATCTGGAGAATATGGCTGAAGCAGCTCAAGATAAAACAAATCTATATAGACCCGTTTTGCAACTATACGGCGGTCATTCAGGCTGACAAGTGGATTGCTCCCCGGCCGGGTACGGATGCGGCCATGGCTGAAGCTATTGCCTATGTCTGGCTGAAAGACGAAACCTATGATAAGGAATTTGTAAATAACCGCACAGTGGGTTTCGACGAGTTCAAAAAACATATTCTGGGCGCAGAGGACGGGATAGCCCGCACACCCCAATGGGCTGAAGGTATCTGCGGTGTATCCGCCAGGATAATAACTTCGCTGGCCAGAGAATGGGCTTCGAAGAGGACCATGCTTTCCGCCGGAGCGCGGGGCGGAGAATCAGGTTTTTGCCGTCAGGCTTACGGGACAGAAGGCCCGCGTTTGATGGTGTATTTACAGGCCATGCAGGGGCTTGGCAAACCGGGGGTCAACATCTGGGGAACAACCATGGGAGCGCCCTTCAATCCTTCCCCTGATTTCCCGGGTTATAATCAGATGGGCATCAATCAGCTGGCTAAAAAACCAGCAGTCAATCCGGTCAAGCAAAAAATCAACCGCCTGCTGGTACCGGAGGCCATTCTGAATCCGCCTGTTCACTGGAATGGGCCGGGATGCTGCGGCGGCTCACTTGAACAGCAGTTTGAAAAATATTTCTATCCCATGCCGGGTTATTCCGATATCAGGATGTTCTACCGCTACGGCGGTTCATTCCTTAGCACAATGATTAATACCACCCAGTGGATCAGGATGTATCAGTCTCCCAAACTGGAATTCGTGGTCAACCAGGAGGTCTGGTGGTGCAATGAGACCCGTTTCGCTGATATCATACTGCCGGCCTGCACCAACCTTGAAAGGAATGATATCAGCGAATGGGCGCATCCCAGCGGCGCCTCAACTCACAGCTCATGCGAGTGCAACCACAGGATTATGGTCTATGAACAGAAATGCATCGAGCCGCTTTATGAATCGCATTCCGATTACTGGATACTGACGCAGCTGGCCGAAAGGCTCGG
>CAYLVC010000223.1:0-5406 GCA_964387005.1 uncultured Dehalococcoidales bacterium
CCCTTCCTTGACCGTGAGGGGAACGGACTCAATCTTTTTACCTTTTGACCTGAGTCTGGCTGCCAGCCTGATAAGCGGCGGGATGCCGATTCCGACATCCTGAATGACGCTTTCACCCAGTACCTTGCGGGGAAGCCCGTCGGCAAGAACCTTTCCCTGGTGGATCAGGATAATCCGGTCGACCATGTGAATCACCCTCTCCAGGCGATGTTCCACCAGGACCACCGTCAGTCCCAGTTCATCGTTCAGTCGCTGTACTACCGATAAGACATCCTCCGCCCCTTTGGGGTCCAGTTCGGAAGTGGGTTCGTCCATCACCAGTACTCTGGGATGCAAGGCCAGCACCGCTGCAATGGCCACTTTTTGTTTCTCCCCGCCGGATAGTTCGGATATCACCCTGTGACGCAAATTGGAAATGCCGATGGTATCAAGGGATTCCTCCAGCCGTTTGCACATCAGGTTTTTATCGAAACCCAGGTTCTCCATCCCGAATACAATCTCGCGCTCCACATCCACGGACGTAATCTGGTTTTCCGGGTCCTGGAAGGTCATGCCGACTATTCTGGCCAGTTCCCTGGGGGCATGGTCCAGGATGCTTTTTCCGTCTACGGTAACATCGCCGGATACTTTTCCCCCGTAAAAATGAGGTATCAGTCCATTAAGGCAGCGGCAGAAACTGGACTTGCCGCCTCCGGAAGGACCGCTTATCAAGACAAACTCTCCCGCCTTGATTTCAAGGTTGATGTCCTTAAGGGAATATACGGATTCATCACCATAGCGGAAGGAAAAACCGGTATATTTAATCAAGGTCGATTCTCCTTTTCAGCAGCCCTGCCAGGGATAAAATAATTGAACCGCTCAGCAGCAAAATCAGCCCGGCGCTTTCATTCAGTGAAGGCAGGGGTATGCGCCAGTTAGTGTAGGCATTATAGCTTCCCCAGCCATTAACGGCTGTGGCTATAGCCCAGACCAGAGGGACAATGCCCAGAAGTATGGTGACAATATCGAAAGCTGTTATGTTCAACTTTTTATAATAAGTACGGTGTTTGCCCTGGCCGAAAGCCCGGGCTTCCATAGCTTCAGCTATCTGGATGCAGCGTTCCAGTGAATTTGCCAGAAGGGGGACCAGTATGGTGGAACGGTTCCTGATCTTCCGCCAGGGCGATCCCCGGTTGATCTCCAGTCCGCGGGATTGCAGCACCATAGTCAGCCGCTCCAGGTCTTCAAACAGGGCGGGGACAAAACGGGTGGCCAGAGACACCACCAGAACGGACTTATAGGGAATCTTGATCTGGATCATAGCCAGCATCTGGTCGTCAGGATGGACACAGAAGTTGAAAACTGCGAAGGCGGATACAATCACCAGTATCCGTAAGGCCATGGAAAGCGCAAAGAAGATGGCTTCCATGGTCACCCTGAGAACGCCCAGGGTAGGGATGGAAAAGGTAGACTCCAGCAGTACGGTACTGCCCTGGTTGATCACAATGGCGTTGATAATCATGATGCCGAAGCCCACTGCAACAGCGAAAACTACCAGGCTCAGCCACTGCCGCCAGATCCCCGAGACAATGACCACAGGCAGTGTAGCCGCGAATAAAGCCCCTAAAAAGACGGGGTTCTCAAACAGCAAAGAAGCGATCATGATTGAAAATACCCAGGCCAGCCAGCAAAAAGGACTCAGCCGGTGTATTGGAGATGACCTTTCCTGGAAACGGAAATTGATCATAAGGGTGTTTTTACCAGCTTTCCGTCATCAGTAACAATGATGCCGAAGGTCCCCTCGATGTCGCCAGTGCGCTTTGCCAGGATGTCTTCGCCGCTTTCCATCAGCACCTGCGCCGCCTTTTTTACCCCGGAGGCATCGGTTCCGGATACTATAAATACCACACTCTGGCAGGAGCCGGTCCCCAGGGAATTCCAGGGATTCTGGCAGGCCTGGAGAACACCGCTGCCCGGTCCGTACTCCTGCTTGACGCTGAATGTGTAATCGGTTGCCAGCAATTTAGAACCGTCGAAATGACTGTACATACCCAGGGGCTGGTGTTTCTCGTCCAGTCCCCTTACCAGGGATGATTCAGCGGAGGCGATCAGAATGATGTTGTTGTCGCCTTTCTCCCGCTCAGTGACTGCGCTTTCTTCCTTGACCTTTAATGCGGCAACCCCCAGTTTTTTAAGCTGAACGGCGATTTGACCGGCTTCTGCCGAGAACCCGGGTGAATGGACTACCAGCGCCGGCCTGGTTTCTCCCCCATAACCATGCAGCAGGGGCTCAGGGTAGCTGCCGATGATGGCGCTGCTGCCGTGATTAGCTCCCACCCAGGGATGAAAGTCCCAGTGCATAACATCACCCGGCCTGATCAGATAACCGGAGGCAAAGTATCTGGAGAGCATGCCGTTGACATAGTACATCCAGTATACCCGGTCGTCACCCCGCAACCCTTCCATCTCGGTTATGTAGCTGCCGTCCGTCCGGACGCCGGCTACCCTGGCCAGGACATCCTGGGCGGTCATCCTGGTATCGATTGCAGCTTCCCGCCGGAAGATTGGAATATTCCCGAAATCCCTGGTAGCGGTCACGGGTATTATTACCGTTTCTGCCAGGGGGCTGGAGCCGATCCGGCAGGCAGGCAGCCATAACAGGAGAAAAAATAAAGATAAAATAAGGAGAATACCCTTTTTCATTTTACCTGCCTGCCTTTTCAAGATAGGTTTTTTCCTTAAAATCTGTTTGTTTTTCGCTGTCTGGTTTTGGCCAGGATGATAACCCCGACTATGATAACAACCAGCAATATTGCGCCGCCGATGTAAGCGTAGTAAATGACATCCACGGATTCCCACCAGTTAGCCTGTATTGATGAAGCGGAGGCTACACTAAAAGAGGTCTCGTATCCCAGTATGTCCAGGTTATGCTCGCCCTTGTACGGTTCAATATAACTGAAGGTCAGGGTATACTCACCCGGCTCTAGTGTCACATCCTGGCTGTCTTCAACATAGCCGTCGATTTTCAGAGGCACCAGGTAGGCGCCCCGTCCCTGCCCCGGATTCTCTACCGCCGCACTGATAGTCATCACCTCTCCCAGGGTTGGATTTTCCGGGATGGTGGTAACGGACTTGACCTTAAGCGGCAGTGCAGACGGTCCCAGCAGTGCATATACCGAGAAATGGTCTATGGCGGCAGTCACGTTTTTTTCCGTCAGGTCTACCGAGCTTTCCAGCAATTCCCATTTTTCAGCCTGACTGTCCCATCCGGCAATCCGGAAGTCCTGAGGAGCGGTGGCAATTTTTTTATCCAGAAGATCGATGCTCCCGTTGCCGCTGGTGTCCCAGCGCAGAGACTCCTTGCCCCGGCTTTCCTGGTACCTGAAGACCAGTTGAAGGTTTTGATCGAACACCGCATTGTCAGGTGCGATATTGCAGGCGCTGCCGATACGGCACCACCCTTCTTCCGGCGAATGATTGATGCCGCTGGCGGAAATCACCACGTCCGCCAGGGGTTGGTTCTCTGCATCCAGGGCCAGCGTACCGGGGAAGACCGTCAGTTCAACCATTTTATCTGTAGATAACACCCTGAACTCCTGGACAAGTCTGCCTGCGCTGTCCAGGTTGGCGGCAAAGGCGCTTAACGGCAGAGCTATCGATTGGGGGGGTGTATCTGCCATCAACGGCATATTGGCCGGGTCCTCTGCCGCCGGTGTTGCCGGTACTTCGGGAGTTTCAGGAGCGGCAGGTTCCGGTTCGGGAATAACCGGGGCTTCTATGGTAAAACTCCAGGTGTGAGTCAGCTTGTTGCCGGATTTGTCGCTGACCGTGAAGCTGACGGAATGGGGTCCAGGGGTAAAGTCCTCCGATTGGGTATAGGTAGTTTTCGAGACGGTGATAACCGCAGCAGAAGTCACATCCTTATCGTCTATCGCAAGTTTAATAGTAGAGGTTTTGATTCCGCTGGATTTATCGGAATACGAGATGCTGATCTCCGGGTTCAATACCGTCAGTGAGGCGTCTTTCAAAGGCGCGTAGCTGGAGATCACAGGGGCGGTCCTGTCGATAGTGACTCCCCCTCCGCCGCCTCCACCGCCGCTGCCGGAAGAGGGGGGTGTGATGGTGAACTTCCACTCGCGGGAGTTCATGTAGCCGGCACGGTCCGAGACTTCAAACCGCAAGGTATGCTGCTCTGTACTGAGATTGGAGGCCGGCGTAAAAGATATGACATCTCCGTTAACGGCAGCTTCTGCCGTCACATCTACGGTATCCAGTACCAGACTTAGAGAATCATTATCAATGCCTGACGCATCATCGGTGAAGCGGGCTGAGATTGTGGGCCTGTAAGAGGTAATGACGGCGCCGTCTCCGGGGGTGATATTGCTGATCTGAGGTGCGGCTTCCTCCAGAATATGGACAGGCCAGTATCGGCCGGTCAGTGCCGGTAAGACATAGGTGGTCATCCAGCCGTCGGAAGCATCTTCTTCCATCCAGGCAAACCCGCCGTCATCCTGCTGGAGGCTGAGGGTATGGGTGAAGGGGTTATTGCCGCCGATCGTCCAGTCCTCTGCGGTTGGATTTCCGCCAGCAGCTGTTATCGCGGCTAAAACCCGTCCACCGGAGGCCACATCCGAGGCAGTTGTGCCTTCGTAATAAGGAAAACCGCCGTCATCATTCTGTTTGGACTTGATAAAAGCCAGACCATCTACTATGGCGGAAGACGACGGGCTTTCGCCGGCAGCCAGCAGTCCCAGGATAGCATTAGCGGTGTCGCAGGCATCACCTTCTGTTCCCATGCCGCTGCCATTAACGTTGGAGCCCCAGCTTCCATCCTCATTCTGACATTCAAGAATAAAGTCTTTAACGCTCTGTATTGCTGCATGTTCGGGATTCACTCCAGCCCCCACCAGGGAGACGACCGCCCAGAAATCATCATTGACAATGCCGCTCTGACCGATCTGCACCCCGTCGAACATGTCCAGCAGCTGTCCGGCGACATTTACTCCGCCGAAATCCCAGGGATTTTCTCCGGCAGCTGCAATTGCCATCAGGTAGAACTCATGGGCTAAGGCGGCTGAAGCCCTGGGTTTTAGATAGGCATCGACCCCCTCTTCAATGATTTCCACCAGAGACTTGCCTTCACTGGAAATATACTGATGGGGATCGTCCCCGCAGGCTGCCACGGCTACAATCAGGTAGCAGGTCTTTTCCCCGCCGGACCAGAGGGAGGCATCATAAGCCTCGGAGTTTCTGAGGAATTCCAGCGCAGCCTGGATCCGTTCGTCATTTTCGTCCAGGGGATAGCCGGCAGCCAGCGCCGGCAAAGGCGCCAGGACCAGAGATAAGACCGCCACAACCAGTATGACCAGGTTAAAAAAGTGCCTCTTGTTTAACATTGAGAAAACCTCGCTTTATGAGTGAATTCGT
>CAYLVC010000224.1:0-2103 GCA_964387005.1 uncultured Dehalococcoidales bacterium
GAGTCTATGGATAGAGTGAAAGAAGGGATGTACCAGCTGGTTTTCATACTGAATCCGGTCAGGCCTGAGCTTATCAAAGAGATAGCCGATACGGGGGACAGAATGCCAAGGAAATCGACTTATTTCTACCCTAAAGCCCCGGCGGGAGTGGTATTTTACAAATGGTAAAAAAGGGGGGCAGTAATCACTGCCCCCCAACTTATAGCTGCTTTTGATATTTAACTATGTTTAGAAAGTTATGGTCCTGGCGCTGTGTACATCGGGTATAGCCAGGACTTTCTGTATAGCGGATTCAGGGAGCTGTTCATCAAGATCAAGTATCATCAGGGCTTTGCCCCTGGGCTGCTGTCTGCTGACGAACATGGCGCTGATGTTGACATCCACAGCTCCGGTAATGTTGCCCACCGACCCGATAAGCCCCGGACGGTCGCGGTGGTCCACAAAGAGGAAAGGACCGCTGGTCGGCAGGAAATCAATCCAGTAATCATTCACACGCACAATATGAGATTCTCCGCGTAATACTGTCCCTGATATGGCCGTAACACCCTTGCTGGTGGTAACTTCAGCGGTAATCAGACTGGCATAGTTCTGGCAGGCCATGTCCTTTTGTTCACTGACGACCAGACCCCGGCGTCCGGCAATGACATTGGCGTTGACCAGGTTGACTTTTTCTTCGCTGATGTTCTCAAGCAGACCGCCCAGAAGTGCAGCTTTGACCGCATTGGTATCATATCCTGCAATTTCACCTTCGTAGCGGATCTTGAAGGCATTCATTTGGCCTTCACATAACTGGCTTGCCAGTTTGCCGATTTTTTTTGCTACATCCATAAAGGGATTCAAAATCGTCATCATTTCATGTGGAATAAAGGGGGCGTTGACGGCGTACTTGGGAGGAAGCCCCTTGAAAACATCCACAATCTGGTCGGCTACGTCACTGGCTGCCGTAACCTGTGCTTCCGCTGTCGAGGCTCCCAGATGGGGGGTGACAATTACATTGTCCAGTGAGAACAGGCAGCTTGAGGTACAGGGTTCCTGGGGGAAGACATCAACAGCCGCCCCGGTTATCCTTTTTTCCTTAAGTGCATTGGCCAGGGCTTCTTCATTGATCAGGCCGCCCCGGGCGGTATTGATTATGCGCATGGTGGGCTTCATCATGGCCAGCTCTTTGGCGTTGATCATTTCTTTGGTCTGAGCGGTCAAAGGAATATGCAGGGTGATAAAGTCAGCTTCTCTGTAAATCTGTTCAAGGGTAACTATTTCTACCTGGAGATTACGGGCATGGTCCTGGGAGACGAATGGATCATAACCGATTAGCTTCATTTCCAGACCGCGGGCCCGGCGGGCTACTGCCGAACCGACATTGCCCAACCCGATGATCCCCAGGGTTTTTCCCCTGACCTCGGTCCCTGTAAATTTGCTCCTCTCCCATTTTCCGGCTTTAAGGGCATAATGTGCGGCTGGAATGTACCTGGCCAGCGACAGCATAAGGGCGATTGCATGTTCAGCCGCTGATATGGTATTGCCCGTCGGAGCATTGACTACGATTATGCCGCGGCGGGTAGCTGCTTCCAGGTCGATGTTGTCTACACCCACTCCGGCGCGCCCGATTATTATCAGTTTTTTACCGGCTTCGATTATGGGGGCTGTTACCTGGGTCTGGCTGCGTACTACCATGCCGTCGTAGTCTCCAATGATGGACAGTATCTCTTCCGGTTTCAGTCCGGTTTTGACATCTACCTCGGCTACGCTTTTCATGATTTCGATGCCTTCTTTCGATAGCGCATCAGCTACAAGGACTTTCATTGACATCTCCTTACACTACTATATATTCAGGCTAACATAACTCTATTATAATACCAGAGCAGTTGTCCTGCTCTGGTCATCCGATAGTTGGTTTTAACGGGATACTGCACCGGCGAATATCGCCCTGGCAAAAAGAATGTCATCCTGAATTTGCTTTACCAGGCAAGCCGGGTTTTCGAACTTGATCTCATCCCGTATTTTTTGTAAAAAGTCGATTTTTACTTCATGTTCATAGAGATTGTCATTATAGTCCAGCAGAAAAGCTTCAACTGTGCGCTGGTTCGTGCCGAAGGTTGGATT
>CAYLVC010000224.1:2203-5387 GCA_964387005.1 uncultured Dehalococcoidales bacterium
TGTTAAACTCGAGGACTATAACTGCCTGCACGCCTTCATTCTGCAACAAAAGGGTTTTTTCAGCGGCATCGGTTAAAAAAGGGGGTTGGGACTGTGGCGTAAGGGTCTCCTGCGGATGTTTATCGAACGTTATAACATAATCCGCCAAACCTTGCTGGCTGGCAAGCTCTTTAAGCCTTGATATCAAATATTTGTGACCCAGATGGACTCCGTCAAAAACCCCAATAGTAACAAGACTATTACGGCCATACGCGAATCCAGCTAGCTCTTCCTCAACCTGCACCTTAAGTCTCCGAGCCGGCAGCCAGTGGGCTGACCCTAAAATGAACACGTTCTTGGCGAATATCTCGCGAAAAGTAACTTTATAGTAACATACCTATTTAATAAGCGTCAAATAAATGCCGCATGCGATAGGCTCACACAGCGGACAAATCTACCCTTTTATAGCTGTTCATGCTAAAATAGGCCATTATGCAATTGTTTGGAACATCGGGTATAAGACGGATAGTCGATTCCAGCCTGATACAGCTGGCTTTGCAGGCAGGAATGGCCGTTGGCTGCTTGTATAAAAATGTGGTAGTTGGTCGTGATACCCGTACATCGGGAAATGCCATAAGGCATGCCCTGACCGCAGGTATTTTGTCTGCCGGTTCCTGCTGCCATAACGCCGGAATGATGCCGACCCCAACCCTGGCATTTCTTGCCCGCCGGTATTCTGCGGGTATGATGATTACCGCCTCTCATAATCCGCCGCAATATAATGGCATTAAGATGCTAAATCCAGATGGATCAGCCTTTTCTGTCAGGCAGCAGCATGAAATCGAAGAACTGGTGAATGGCGCCTCTAAAATGGACGTTGCATGGGAAAAGATGCTTTCAGATGAAGAAGACAGTTCCGCAATGGAAAAGCATCTTTCCCGTATCACCAGGGACTTCAAAAATGGAATTCGGGTCCGTGTTGTGGTGGATTGTGGCTGCGGAGCAGCCTGTTATATTACACCGGAACTGCTAAAACGGCTGGGTTGTGAGGTTATTCCTCTGAATTGCTCTCCCAATGGCATTTTTCCCCATGATGTAGAACCGGTGGAGGCAAATCTTGGAGACTTAATGAACAGGGTCAAGGAAACAGGGGCTGATCTGGGTATCGCCCATGACGGTGACGCGGACAGGATGATGGCCGTGGATGACCTGGGAAGGTTTATAAGCGGCGATAAAATGCTGGCCATACTGGGTAAAGAATCCGGTTCGGAAAGAATCGTAACCACAATCGACGCCTCAATGTCAATTGAGGAAATGGGTTTTAAAGTAATACGTACCAGGGTGGGAGACCCCTATGTCTCGGAAGAGCTGAAAAGAGGTGGCAAATTCGGTGGTGAACCCTCAGGTGCATGGGTGTTTCCCGGAGTTTCTTTTTGTCCTGACGGGATTTATGCGGCTGCGGTTATAGCTTCTGTTGCCAGTCGCGGCAGTCTGTCTCAACTGGTGGACAGCATTCCTTCATACCCGGTAATACGGGGCAGTATACCGGGTATAGTAGGACATACGGATGATCTGCAAAAACACCTGATTGAGGTTTTCCATCCTCTGGCAGTTGATACTGTAGATGGACTGAAAATAGTACTTGATGATGGGTGGATGCTAATTCGTGCTTCGGGCACCGAGCCTAAAATCCGCCTTTCGGTTGAAGCCAGAAATGAAAAGGCTGCCGGACAATACTACCGGGAGTGTTTAGACCTGATACGTGATTTTGTTCAAGGAAAGAGACAATGAGTATCAATACAGCCGTAATATTAGCCGCAGGTGAAGGCAGCCGGATGCGCCCTCTAACCTATACCAGGCCCAAAGTGATGATTCCTGTTGCTAATAAGCCGATACTGGAATATCTGCTGATCGAACTGAAATCGGCCGGAATAAAAGAGTTCATTTTTGTAGTCGGTTATCATGATGAACAAATCAGGGATTATTTCGCAAACGGCGCAGCCTGGGGTGTCGAAATCAAGTATTTTAATCAACGAGCCCAAAAAGGGACCGCAGATGCTCTGAGGCAGGTGCAGAACTCACTCAAAGACAGATTTGTCATGGTCAACGGTGATGTAATCATCAGCCGTCATGATATTCAGCTTATGACACAGCATAAGGGCAATGTCATGAGCGTGATTGAACTCCAGGACGTGACCGGCATGGGGGTGATTGAGGTCGATCAGGGGAAGGTCACAAAAATTCATGAAAAATCATCCAACCCTCCAACCAATATGGCCAATGCCGGCCTTTATATTTTTGATCCTGATATTTTTGAAGCCATTGAAAAAACAGAGATTTCTCCCAGGGGAGAATATGAAATTACCGATTCTCTTCAAATCCTCATTGAAAGATCAAAAACTGTTTCATACCAGGCAATCAACAGGTGGCTTGATCTGTCGTACCCATGGCAGTTGTTAGCGGCCAACGAACAGCTTCTGGAAAACCTGGAACCCGGGTGTTCAGGTGAAATTGAACCCAATGCCGTTGTCAGGGGAGCGGTGTCCATAGGACAGGGTACGGTGGTCAGGTCAGGTTCGTATATAGTTGGTCCTGTGACAATCGGGCAGAACTGCGAAATAGGACCGAATTGCTTTATTCGTCCTTCAACCTCCATTGGCGCCAATTGCCACATAGGAGCAGCGGTGGAGATAAAAAACTCCATAATTATGAGCGGCACCAAGATTCCCCATCTTAACTATGTTGGAGATAGCGTCATAGGAGAAAAATGCAACCTGGGAGCAGGAACGAAAATAGCCAATCTCAAACTCAATAAAAGCAATATACGCATAAACGAGATAGACACCCTGCGCAGAAAACTGGGGGCTATAATCGGAGATAGTGTGGAGACCGGCATCAATTCGTCTATCAACGTAGGTACAATGATAGGAAACAACACCTTCATCGGCCCCGGAGCTCTGGCTCATGGTACAATAGCGCCGAATTCAAAAGTGTTTTGAGGTGATGTTATGAAACAGGCCGTAGTCCTGGCCGCAGGTGAAGGACACAGACTGAAGCCTTTTGGCGTGAATAAACCCAAGGCCATGATTTCTATTGTCCACAAACCCGTAATCCAGTATGTCCTGGAAGCCCTGGCGGCCAATAACATTCGGGATGTTGTCATGGTGGTGGGATATCAAAAGGAACAGATATTTGACTATATCGG
>CAYLVC010000225.1:0-5374 GCA_964387005.1 uncultured Dehalococcoidales bacterium
CCTGTGCTCTCGGCCTGTTGATTTGATTTCGACATAGTATAGAAGATTTTGAGCATTTTGAAAAGCGGACTTCACCCTCTCCTGCTCTGACTCTTCCGGTTGTAAAGTAATTAAACAACCCCTTATGCAGTCAACTAGTGGGTATTTACAAATTTTATACAGTGGTGTAAATTAGTTATATAGTGTAAAACAAAAAATGGAAATTCAATGCCTTCTGAAAAACACCGGAGGCGTTGCCCGGACCAGGTCAAATTTTACAGAGTGTATAAAATGTAGTAAATAATATATATGGAGGGAGAAAGGTGGCTTACGATGCGACAAAACTAAAGGAATGGCAGATAGCTGAACTGGCCGAAGCGAATATGCCGACCCCTGAACAATGGGCCGAAAAACTTAACCTGAAAAAGGATGAGGTAATACCCTACGGCAGAATTTGCAAGCTCGACTTCCTGAAAATCATGAACCGCCTGCAAAACACAGAGGATGGAAAATACATCGAGGTTACAGCCATTACCCCCACCCCCCTGGGAGAAGGCAAAAGCACTACTTCCCTGGGTTTGATGGAAGGTCTTGGCAAAAGAGGAAAAAACGTTGGCGGATGCCTGCGCCAGCCTTCAGGCGGACCAACCATGAATATCAAAGGCAGCGCCGCAGGCGGGGGTAACGCCCTGCTGATTCCCATGACCGAATTTTCCATGGGACTTACCGGGGATATCAATGACATCATCAACGCCCATAACCTGGGCATGGTAGCCCTTACCTCCCGGATGCAGCACGAACGCAACTATACCGATGAACAGCTTAACAGGCTCAGCCACATGCGCAGACTGGATATCGACCCCACCAGGGTTGAATTCAACTGGGTCATAGATTTCTGCGCCCAGAGTCTGCGTAACATCGTCATCGGTCTGGGTGGACGGATGGACGGCTATACCATGCAATCACGCTTCGCCATTGCTGTCAGCTCGGAGCTCATGGCTATCCTGGCTATCGTCAAAGACCTGGCTGACCTTAGAGAAAGGCTGCATAATATTACTATGGCCTACGACAAGCGGGGCAACCCGGTGACTGCCGGAGACCTGGAAGTCGATGGAGCTATGGCAGCCTTTATGCGCAATACCATCAACCCCACTCTTTGCAGCACAGCCGAATATCAGCCTTGCATGGTTCATGCCGGACCGTTTGCCAACATTGCGGTAGGTCAATCCTCAATTATTGCCGACCGCATGGGTCTCAAGATGTTTGATTATCATATCACTGAGAGCGGCTTTGCGGCTGATATCGGTTTCGAGAAATTCTGGAATGTAAAATGCCGCTACAGCGGGCTTACACCCAATGTTTCAGTGTTGACCACCAGTATCAGGGCCTTAAAAATGCACGGCGGCGGCCCCAAAGTCACTCCCGGCGTACCCCTGCCCGAAGCCTATACTAAAGAAAACCTGGAGCTGCTGGAAAAAGGCCTGGAAAACATGCTTCATCATATCCGCACCATCAGGGCAGCGGGTATTAACCCGGTGGTTTGCATTAACCGTTTC
The DNA here is from genome assembly GCA_964387005.1 of uncultured Dehalococcoidales bacterium. Classification (GTDB taxonomy): domain Bacteria; phylum Chloroflexota; class Dehalococcoidia; order Dehalococcoidales; family UBA3254; genus CAYLVC01. The sequence continues at coordinate 1,536 of CAYLVC010000225.1, forward strand.
ACAAACGATACCGGGGCTGAAATCAACCTGGTCAAAAAGGCGGCTGAAGCAGCCGGAGCCCGTGCGGCAGAGTCCAATCACTGGGCCAAAGGCGGAGAGGGCGCGCTGGAATTGACCGATGCCGTCCTGGATGCCTGCAACGAAAAGAACGATTTCAAGTTCCTCTATACCAACGAGATGAAACTTAGAGACAGAGTTGATAAAATAGCTAAGCTGGTGTATGGAGCCGATGGCGTGAGATGGAGCTCCGAAGCTGACACCAAGGCTAAGAAGTTTGAGGCTGATCCGAAGTTCGATGAATATGCAACCATGATGGTCAAGACACATCTTTCTTTGACCCATGACCCCAATCTAAAGGGTGTGCCCAAAGGTTGGACGCTGCCTATCAGAGATGTCCTGATATATTCAGGGGCTAAATTCCTCTGTCCTGTGGCAGGAGAAATTTCCCTGATGCCGGGCACTTCCTCGGATCCAGCCTTTAAAAAGATTGATATTGATACCGCTACCGGTAAAGTGACCGGACTACATGATGTTGATTAGGAGCTGAAGTTACTCGATGTCGGACTCTCAAGCGGACATAAAATACAAAGTGCACTTTTTACCTGATGATATCCTGATAACGGTAAATAAAGGCACCAGCCTTCTCGCGTCCGCTTTGGCAGCCGGAGTGCATATCAATGCCTCCTGCGATGGCAAGGGGAAGTGCCGCACCTGTAAAATCAAGATCTCCAGCGGCATGGTTGAAAACCGGCAAAGAGAAAAACTAAGTCCTGAAGAAAATGATCAGGGGATAAGGCTCGCCTGTCAGAGCCTTGTCCTTTCTGATCTTATTGTGACTATTCCCCCCGGGTCCAGGCTGGATAAAGCCGTTCTGGCGGAAGAGCAAAAAAAATCAGCCGGGGCCTGCGCAACAGGTTGGAAGTATAGTCCGCCATTGCAAAAATACTATCTTGAATTGCCCCCTGCCACTGCCAGGGACAATGCCAATGACCTTTTCCGCCTGATGTGGGGATTGAAACAGAGTTACGATCTGCTCGATCTTCCTATCAATTTTGACGTTATCCGCAAATTGCCCTCGGCCTTGAGAGAAAACAACTGGAACATGACCGCGACAACTACCATCGTCAGTTCCAGGCCTCAGGCTAAAATGAAAATCATACCCAAGATCATCAACGTGGAGCCCGGTGACACCCGCAGCAGGCTGTATGCCCTGGCGGTGGACATCGGCACCACCGCAGTATGCGCCCAGATTGTCGATCTAAACCGCGGGAAAATAGCCGCAGGGGCCATTACCCTGAACCAGCAAATCACCTCTGGAGAGGATATCTTTTCGCGCATTTCCTTTTCACAAAAATCCGGCGGCCTGAAAAAGCTTCAAGAGGCTGTCGTGGATTCCATCAACACAGTTCTGGAAGACATGCTCGGTCAGAGCGGCATAGACAGGAAAGATATCTGTCATATGGCTGTGGCAGGCAATCCCACCATGCAGCACATATTGCTGGGACTCGATCCCGCCTATATCCGTCTGTCTCCCCATACTCCCAATGCCAATTTCATCCCGTCCGTCAAAGCTTCCTCGCTGGGAATCAACCTGGAAGAACACGTTTATATTTTTGCTTTTCCCGCCATCTCCGGTTTCGTCGGCGGTGATACCATAGCCGGGATCACCGCCTGCGGTATGCACCAGGCCAAACGGCTCACTCTCTATATTGATATAGGGACAAACGGAGAAATAGTCATCGGCAATAGCGAATGGATGGTGGCTGCCTCCTGTTTAGCCGGGGCCGCTTTTGAAGGCCATGGCACAACCAACGGCATGCTGGCAGCGAAAGGGGCGATTCAGGATACTTCTCTTGATCCGGTGACATATGAGCCCAAAAACGTAATAATCGGGGGGGAAAAGCCGCTGGGAATCTGCGGAGCAGGTTTTATCAGTGCCATTTCTGAACTGCTGAAGCATAGAGTCATTGACAGGAACGGAAAGTTCAATACAGCCCTGTCCTCTTCAAGAATACGAAAGGGTGAAAAAGGATTCGAATATGTACTGTCCTGGGCGGCTGACTCCGCCGCCGGAAAAGACATTGTCATCACCGAACCGGATATCAATGGTATCATACGGGCTAAAGCCTCCATTTATGCCGGTTTTCAGACCCTGGTACACAGTCAGAACCTCAACCCTTCGGATTTTCAGCAGGTTATTATAGCGGGCAACCTGGGTGAATCCCTTAATATCGAAAAAGCGGTAAACATCGGGTTGCTGCCCGACCTGCCCGAGGACAGGTTCGTATTCGTTGGCAACGCTGCACTTTCGGGAGCAAGACTGGTCAATTATTCCAGTGACCTGCTAAACGCCTCCCGCAGAATTGCCCAGATAATGACGAATATTGAATTGAGTGATAATAGCGATTACAATAACTACTACGTACCTGCTTTGCAGCTGTCTCACACTGATGAAAAAGGCTTTTCATCCATGACTAAAAAACCTCGTGCCGGAAATAAAGCCCGGCGGAGCCCCAAAATGGGATGAACTTTATCCATTACCAAAACAGCGTCATTGCGAGCTTTCTTTCCCGCACGAAGCAATCGTTCATGCTTCTTGTCAAAGTCACCCTGAAGGATGAAAGTCGAGTCGAGCGGCCGGTTGAGCCAGGGACGAGCAGGCTCAGGTCACCGCCTGAACAGAGTTCAGGATTTCCCCTTGCGCAGTCCCTTGGTGACCCGGACGTCGACTCCAAAAATATTGATTACTTTCGTGAGAATCTAAAACGATTATTATGTTAAATGTGATTGAGATATTTTCCTAACCTTGTACCGGGAGGTCAATCTTGTTAGAAACTGCTCAAACTGAAACCTGCAAAAAACTGTTTTCCGCTTTCAAGGGGTATAAAGATGAGCTTATCCCCGTAATGGAAGCTGTACAGGAAGAATTCGGCTATCTCTCTTCCGAATCCATGAAGGAAATCTCGGCCTTTCTGAAAATCCCGGAAAGCCAGGTCTATGGAGTGGCTACTTTTTATGCCCTTTTCCGGCTGGCTCCCAGGGGTAAAAAGATGGTCAGCGTCTGCCGGGGAACCGCCTGTCATGTCAGAGGGGGGTCCCAGATTTTACAGGAAGTAGAAAAACGGTTGGGTATCAAGCCCGGAGAGACCACCAGCGACTGGGAATACAGCCTTGAGACTATTTCCTGCTTCGGCTCCTGCGCACTGGCGCCGGTGATGGTAATAAACAAGACTGTTTATGGGCGTATGACGCCGGCCCGCGTGGCACAAATCCTGGAAGAGGCTGAAAAGGCTTAAAGAGGAACAATACTATGAAATTTGAGGAAATGAGAAATATTGCCTTATCCGGATGGCAGTTGCTGGAAGAAAGTGAAAAACCACGCATCCTGGTAGGTTCAGCCACCTGTGGGCGGGCTTCCGGCGCTCTATCCGTGCTGGAAGCTTTCAGGGAAGAGCTCGCAAGTCGCCAGCTTGAGGCCAATATTCTGGAAGTAGGCTGCATCGGCACCTGCTATATCGAGCCGGTGGTCAATATCATCAAACACGGCGAACCCCATATCTACTATGGAAATGTCACACCCGAAACCGCCAGGGCGCTGGTTACTGATTATCTTATAAACAACAATCCCCGTCCGGATCTGGCGCTGGGGACCGTTGGCGACAAAAATATTGAAGGTATTCCCCGTTTGTTTGACCTGCCCATGCTTAAACCCCAGGTCCGCATCGTCCTGCGTAACTGCGGTATAATCGATCCCCAGAACATCGATCACTATATTGCTCATGAAGGCTACAGCGGGCTGGCCAGGGCCCTTAAAATGGAGCCGGAAGCGGTTATTGCCG
>CAYLVC010000226.1:0-3387 GCA_964387005.1 uncultured Dehalococcoidales bacterium
GCTTTGCACACGGATATCGAAGAAGCCGGTGCTTATTTTGTTGCTTGCAGCCCCTTGCGGCGTATAGCTGACCCATCAGAGATCGCCGGCGTCTGTAGTTTTCTGGCCGGAGAGGATTCATCTTTTATGACAGGCGCTGTCCTGGTGGCCGATGGCGGGACTGCTGTAGTCGATGTAAACGGGGCAATGATAAGTATGATTGGAAAGAAGTAGATACTGCCAAATAGAATGGGCACAGGTGGAATTTCCTGTGCCCTGTTTTGTAGCCCTGCTAGTCTTCTTTGCCATGGTATCTGAAAGAAACTTTCAGCTTGGCCCGGTAGGAAATAACCTTTCCACCTTCAATTTGCATATCAAGCTCCTCAACTTCGGCAATGCGAAGGTCCTGTAAACTCTTAGAAGCTTGCTCAACGGCTGCTGACGCTGCTTTTTCCCAGGATTCCGTGCTGGTCCCAATAATCGTTATAACCTTATAAACACTTTCTGTCATTATGGCCTCCTTTAGTTCATAAATATGATAATCCAATAAGAAAATGCTATACGATATATGACGGGTTGTCAAGTTGGAATGGAGGTATTTGTTATCGAGATCGGGATAAAATGGGTAAAGTTGCCATTGAAATATAGAATCATTTTGCTTATGCTGGATAAAGCCATATGATGATTGCAGGGGTGATTTTTAGTAACAAAAGAAGGTTATTTTCTGACTATTTCAGTGGCTCAACATATTGAGGAGGATGGAATGATAAGCTCAATGATATTTCCCGGCCGCTACATTCAAGGTTATCAGGCTATCAAGCGGTTGGGAACGGAGATCCAAAGATTAGGGAAGAGCGGTTTTCTTATTTGCGGTACTACCGTATATAACCATATTCTTCCTGCCTTCAGAGAAGAATTGGAACAAGAGGTTGAAGTAACCGCTGAGAAATTTGGCACGGAATGCAGCGATGAAGAAATTGAAAGACATAGAACACTGGCAGAAAAAGCCGGAAGCGGTGTGATCGTTGGAATTGGCGGCGGAAAGGTAATAGACACTGCCAAAGCGGTAGCTAAAATCATTGAAGTTCCCATGATCAGCGTACCGACTGTTGCCGGCAATGATGCCCCTTGCAGTGCACTCTCTGTCATTTATACACCAGACGGTGTATACAGCCGTTTGATGTATCACTCACGTAATCCGGATACTATATTGGTAGATACCAGGATAATCGCTGAAGCCCCTGTCCGCTTCCTGGTTGCCGGAATGGGAGATGCTTTGTCAACCTGGTTTGAAGCTGAGTCCTGTAAACAAAAATATGCGGTAAATATGACCTTTACAGGGGATATCGGTACCATGACCGGTTATGCGCTGTCACGGCTGTGTTATGATAGTCTCCTGGAATATGGAGTGAGTGCTAAAAAGGCCTGTGAAGCAAGGATCGTAACGCCTGCCCTGGAACACATTATCGAGACCAATACTTTGTTGAGCGGTTTGGGTTTCGAAAACTGCGGTATTGCCGGAGCTCATGGTTTCCAGGTGGGTTTCACAGTCTTGAAAGAGACTCATCAATATTTGCATGGTGAAGTGGTAGCTTTCGGAACACTGGCTTCTATGTTTTTGACGGACAAACCGCCTGGAATCGTTGATGAAGTCTATACTTTTTGTGAGTCGGTCGGTCTGCCTACTACTCTGGCTGAAATTGGGTTGCCGGCGCTTTCAGAAACAGACCTGTTTAAAGTAGTAATAGCCACAATGGACAAAGACAACTCTACTATTAAAGAGCCCGTGCCGTTGACTGAAGATAACGTTATGAACGCCATCAAAGCTGCTGATAATGAGGGACGTTTGAGGAAAAAGAAGATATAGAGTCCTGATCGGCATCACAGGCTGATGTTTAACCGTATCCGGGGAGAAGGTTTTTTTGAACTCCGGACACGGTTATTGAAGTATGTTCTAGTCTTCCGGTTTGATAATCTGTATCAGGTCTTTGTAAGCGTACTTGTCCAGAAGTTCCTCATTCAGTTCCAATCCAAGTCCGGGACCTTCCGGCGGGTACATATAGCCGTTCTCCACCAGTGGGGGATTTTTAGCGAGATCGTCTGTCATAGGACCGGTCACTCCGAGGTTCTCATGTTCCATGTGTGTTGCCCATTCGTCCGATACCAGGAAATGTACCTGCCAGGCTGTCTCAAAGGCTGATGAGGGTAAAGCGCCGCACATAATGGGTAAACCTGCTGCCCTGGCTACAGCCGACCATTTTTGGGCCTGTTTGATACCGCCTACCTTTGCCAGTTTGAGGAATAATATATCGGCTGCGTCCCTCTCAATAATCCTGAGAAGGTGTGTCAGGTCGGTAGCGGACTCATCGGCGGCTATCGGAATCCCCACCTTCTGGCGGAGCCGTGCCAGATTATCGATCTCCTTCCATGGTACCGGCTGCTCAGCCATGCAAAGATCGAACTTTTCCATCTTTTTCAGTGCCTGCAATGCATGATAATACTCCCATTCTCCATTAGCGTCGATCCCTAGCTTGGGTCCATAGCCGATCGCCTCCCGGATTGCTTCAAGGTTAGCCAGGTCCTCTTCCAGAGTTGTTTGAGATAATGCTCCAACTTTCAACTTTATACTGTGAAAACCGGCTTTCAGCGCATCTACTGATTTTTGTGCTGCTTCCCGGGGAGACTTTGTGGTTACGATCATTCCCATAGGGCTTTTTTCAATAGAACGCCCGCCCAGAAGTTGGTATACCGGAATACCGAATTTCTTGCCTGCAATATCATGCAGAGCACAGTCTACGATGGCCATTGCCTGGCGGCTGTACTTGGCGATCCTGTCCATCCTGGCAACAAGCAGTTCTATTTTTAACGGGTCTGAGCCAAGCAGCAGGGCCGGTCCTACAACTTTTAAATAGCCTATTATTGAGTCTACGGTTTCTCCAGCGTAGCCCAAAGATGCCATTCCGGCGTCACCGATGCCCGTAATACCTTCATCGGTATACATTTTCAGCAGCACAGCACGGGGTCCCGGTGGCACCGGTCGCTGTTGAGCCCTTGAGGGTATTGCACTTCGCTGCGTGCCTTTCGATGGTTTGGTATAGGGTATACATTCCAGTCTGGTGATTTTCATTCTTTCCTCCTCAAATAGAAAAATTTCACTTTTTGGACAACGAGTCAGTTTGATTGAAAATGACAGATAAGCAGACTTTACTGGTAATATGCCGGTAAAGTCAAATAGTCCGCTTCCCGGCGCTACTGGCGGTATGAGATTAAGACTAGCCTGATTGCCAGAGAAAATAAGAATGAAGAGTGTTGCGCATGAAGATTCTCGGATACTGTGACAGCCGAATTCATCAATAGCTCTTGTTAACTGCATACTTGCCTCAGGATATGGTATCATGTGAAATAAGC
>CAYLVC010000226.1:3487-5334 GCA_964387005.1 uncultured Dehalococcoidales bacterium
ATAGCTCTTGTTAACTGCATACTTGCCTCAGGATATGGTATCATGTGAAATAAGCCGGTGCCTTCTATAATAAAAATCGCCCGGCTCCCTTTGAAATTATTTATTATTCAGGAGGTAGTTGATGAAAACCATTAAATTCAGTCATGTCGGGGTAGCTGTTAAGGACCTGGACGAAGCCGTAAAATTTTACACGGACGTTTTGGGAATAGACCCGAAAAATATTACAATGGGAGGACGTCCGGATTTTATGAGAATCGCCAATGTAATGATTGGTGATGAAAGAATTGAACTCCTGCAATTTGTTGATAAGGTTAATACCATAATTGCCGGGGTTTGCGCAGGCTGCAATCATGCCCTTCAGCACATCGGTATTTATGTGGATGATGTAGCTGCAGCTATGGACGAGTTCAGAGCTATGGGTGCCGAGATGCTGGATAAACAACCACGCCACATGCCGGATGGGCATATCATCGGTTTTGTTATTCCCAAAAATACCGAAATGCTGATCGAATTGATGCAGAAGTAAAGAGCAGCCATGTCTGGTAAATCCAACCCAATTCCTTCGAGCTTTACCCGGCACCAGCCTATAATATTTCTCATATTATGAGTGTGTATAGCGCCTGACAAGTCTTTGAAAAACAGGGGTGTTGCGGATGCATGAATTCAGTATCGTTGAAACAATGGTATCCATGGTGCTCGATATGGCAAAAGAAAAAAATGCTAAAAAAGTCCTGAGGGTCTACCTTGTTATCGGTGAACTCTCGGGGGTCCTGAATGATGCCGTAGAGTTATATTTCAGTATGTTGACCAAAGATACCATAGCTGAAGGTGCTGAGCTGTTTTTTTCTCGTCCGCCAACACTGGTTCGTTGCCGCAACTGTCAGACTGAATATTCTCCCGTAAACCTGAAGATTTCCTGTCCCAAGTGCAAAGAGCAAAAAATAGAAATAATATCCGGTCGGGAGCTTTATATCGACAGCATGGATATTGAATAATGTCCGGTACAGTTAAAAATCATTTTGTGTAAAAAATGAGCCTGGATTTCTAAATTTCCCGCATCCAGGCTCAATTTGTTCATTGGACTATAGTTTAGCTCAGAACCGGCTGTATTCCTTGATCCATCTGAGCAGGTCCTGGTTTTCTTCTTTTGTCCCTTTTTCCGGCAAAATAATATGCAGCATAAAACCGCCGTCTTTCGCTGCACCATCGAGAATATTTTTGTAGTATTCTTTCATTTCCGGAATGGATTGATACTTGAGTGACGAAGGCACTTTCCCCATTATACAGGTATGTCCGGCCAGCAGTTTTTTGGTCGGTATAACGTCCATGTGTTCAACCACTGCCACTACCTTGCCTGCGGGTAGTTCCTTAAGGCATTCCAGTCGTTCGGCGAAACAGGCTTCGAAAAACACCATCGGTACGAAACCCAGGTCGATGGTAGTCTGGAGCGCTCTCTTCAGACCTGGCCAGTAAAACTTCTGGAATTGTTTGTCGGACATGAAGCTTTTGTCGCCTCTCCACAGGGGTACGCCGACTCTTTTGGGATTACCCCTCATTTTGGGATTCGCCGGTAATGCCGCTGCGATTTGCTGGTCAAGTATTTTATCGCAGAGCTGGAGCAATTTTTCAGGCCTCCGGTACATGTCTATCATAGAGCCTTTCATTCCCCTCAAAAAACTGGAAACGGTATCAAAAGGAGCGCCTCCCGCCCCGCCCCAATGAGAAAACGGAGGAAAACCCAGCAAAGCCAGATCTTCCTGTACATCTCCGAAGACTTTGCGATAATTCTTAAGCTCTTTCCCTGCTCTGGAAATAGCCCTGGCCATTTTCTTGAATTCCGGGGTATC
>CAYLVC010000227.1:0-5279 GCA_964387005.1 uncultured Dehalococcoidales bacterium
TCGAATCTGATTGTGGGCTTAGAATAAAAGGGGGAAGGAATGGCTAAGAAAAAATACGAAAGAAGTAAACCTCATGTCAATGTAGGCACGATCGGTCACGTAGATCATGGCAAAACTACCACAACGGCAGCCATGACTTTAATATTGTCGAAGCAGGCTGGCAGCTCGGTTTCCTTTAAAGCTTATGATGAAATCGATAACTCCCCTGAAGAAAAAGCCAGGGGTCTGACCATCGCCATTTCTCATATTGAATACGAGACTGCCAACAGGCATTACGCTCATGTTGACTGCCCCGGACATGCCGACTACATCAAGAATATGATTACAGGCGCCGCCCAGATGGATGGAGCCATCCTGATTGTAAGTGCACCGGATGGCCCTATGCCTCAGACCAGAGAGCATGTCTTGCTGGCTCACCAGGTAGAAGTGCCTTACATTGTCGTCGCCCTCAACAAATGCGATATGATGGAAGATGAAGAGCTTCTTGAGCTGGTTGAGGTTGAGGTCAGGGATTTGCTGACCAAGAATGGTTATCCCGGCGAAAAAACGCCCTTCACACGGATTTCCGGTCTGAAGGCCCTTGAATGCGGCTGCGGAAAACCTGATTGCAAATGGTGTGGCCCCATTCTTAAGCTCGTTCAGACCCTTGATGACTACATTCCAACCCCTGCCCGTCCCAAGGATAAACCCTTCCTGATGCCGGTAGAAGATGTATTCAGCATTAAAGGAAGAGGCACGGTTGCTACCGGAAGAGTCGAGCGCGGCATTGTTAAGATCGGAGATGAGGTTGAAATCGTTGGACTTCATCATGAGCCCAAGAAAGTAGTTGTCACCGGACTTGAAATGTTCCATAAACTTCTGGACAGCTCAGAACCAGGCGATGCAGTAGGAGCTTTGCTCAGAGGGGTTGAGCGTACTGATATTGAGCGCGGACAGGTTCTTGCCGCCCCCGGCAGCATCAAACCTCATACCAAAGCTGAAGTTCAGATTTACGTCCTGAGCAAGGAAGAAGGCGGACGTCATACACCTTTCTTCACCGGCTACAAACCCCAGTTCTATATCCGGACAACTGATGTTACGGGCACGTTGAACCTGCCCCAGGGCGTTGAAATGGTTATGCCCGGCGACAATATCAAAGCCACTATCGAATTGATATATCCTGTCGCTCTTGAGCCCGGTCTGCGTTTCGCTATTCGAGAAGGGGGTAGGACAGTAGGTGCCGGTACGATTACCAGCATCATAGAATAATATGGCTAAAAAAGGTGAAAACAGAATAATCATTCATCTCGCCTGCGGCACATGCCAGGAGAGGACGTATACTACGACTAAGAATAAGAAGAATGACTCGGCCAGGCTGGAGTTGAGCAAATTCTGCCCGCGCTGTCATAAGCATACGCCTCATAAAGAAGTAAAGTAGTGTTGCTAGAACTATTGGAGTTGAACTCATGACAAGTCATTCAGCAGCTGCCAGGCCTGCTTCCAGCAGATTCGCTTTTATCACTGGAATCTGGGCCGAGTTGAAAAAAGTAGTCTGGCTTTCCCGCCGGGAAGTCACTTATTTAACATTAATGGTATTGATTGTGACTGCGATAGCCGGTGTTGTGCTGTACCTGTTTGATCTGGGTTTTTCAACTGCTATAGATAAACTACTCCTTGGAAAATAAACTAGAGTTTTTGTCGAGATAGAATGAACCATAATTACGCCTTATATTCCCAATTAGTCAAAAGAGAGGTACGTGGTGGAAGATAGCGAGGTACGCTGGTTTGCCGTCCATACCTACTCGGGCTATGAGGAAAGGGTAAAAAAGAATCTTGAGCAACGCGTCAAATTCATGGATACACGCGGCGATATTTCCCAGGTAGTTATTCCTACCGAACAGGAAGTTGAAGTCAAAAGTGGGCAGAGGCGCAATATTACTAAAAAGATCCTGCCCGCCTATGTCCTGGTGGAAATGAAAATGAATGACCAGAGCTGGGATGTTGTGCGCAATACTCCCGGTGTTACTGGTTTTGTCAGCAGCGGGAACAAACCTGTCCCGCTTCAGGTTAAAGAAGTAGAACAAATATTGAAACAAATGGCTGCCGAAACACCGAAAGTCAAAGTAGGCTTTCGGAAAGGGCAGAGCGTTCGTGTTATTGATGGACCCTTCATTGATTCTGTGGGAGTAGTGGACGACATCATCCCTGACAAGGGAAAGGTAAAAGTCCTCTTGTCATTGTTTGGACGGGAAACCCCCGTAGAACTTGATTTCCTGCAGGTCGAGAAACTTTAGGTAGGTGATAAAAAAGTGGCCAAAAAAGTTGTAACCATTGTCAAACTTCAGATTCCCGCCGGTAAAGCTAACCCGGCGCCTCCTGTTGGTCCGGCTCTGGGCCAGCACGGTGTGAATATCATGGCTTTCTGCAAGGATTATAATGCCCGTACCGCTAGCCAGGCCGGTACTATCATCCCGGTGGAGATTACTGTTTATGATGACAGGTCTTTCACATTCATTACCAAGACTCCTCCCACCTCGGATCTGATTAAAAAGGCGCTTGGTATCGAGAAAGGTGCGCAAACTACCGGCAGGCAGAAGGTTGGAGAACTCTCCCGCGCCAAGTTGAGAGAAATAGCTCAGGTTAAAGTCAAGGATTTAAATGTTAACTCCATAGAAGCTGCCGAGCATATTGTTGAAGGAGCTGCGCGCAGTATGGGAGTTGAGGTAAAGTAAAATGACTACATCTCATGGTAAAAAATATGATGCTGCGGTCAAGGAAGTTGACGGCGCCAAATTTTATGAACCGGCGGAAGCAGTAGCAACAGCTAAAAAGGCGGCTTTTGCCAAATTTGATGAGTCCGTTGAGGTTCATCTTCGCATGGGGGTTGATATCCGAAACGCCAGTCAGCAGGTGCGCGGCGTAGCTCTTCTGCCTCATGGATTAGGTAAACAGGTACGCGTTCTGGTCTTTGCCCAGGGTGAGGCTGAAAGAACTGCCAGGGATGCCGGCGCAGACCATGTAGGCAACGACGATCTGATCAAGAAGGTCGAGGAAGGGTGGACGGAATTTGATATTGCCATGGCTACTCCTGACATGATGGGTAAAATTGGTAAACTGGGAAAGGTGCTGGGCCGTAAAGGTCTTATGCCTAATCCCAAGGCCGGAACTGTAGTCCAGCCAGCCGAATTGCCCAGAGTCATTGATGAAGCCCGTAAAGGCCGTGTGGAATTCAAACTGGATAAAACCAATCTGATCCATGTAGTTGTTGGCAAGAAAAGTTTCGAAGACCAGAAGCTGGTTGATAACCTGACAGCCGTGATAGAAGCTATTGAAAAAGCTAAACCGTCAGGCGCCAAGGGAACATTTATAAAGAGCGCTACCGTAAGCACAACAATGGGACCCGGCGTTAAGCTCGACCTTAAGTCGCTCAACGCCAGCTAAACAAGCGCTAATAATTATAGCCCCGTTTTTGGGGGTTCTCATCCGGAGACAGCGGGTTCTCTCTTTAAGGAGATTAATACTTTATGTGCCTGCCGAGGAAGAGTCTAAGTCTAATGTGTTTTTATTTAGACCTCATGCCTTCCGGTATGAGGTCTGTTTTATGTAAACAATAGTGAACACAAGAATTCAACAGGAGTTAAGTAAATGCCGACGGAAAAAAAGAAAAAGATTATGGATGGGCTGGAACAGATTTTCGTTCAAAGCAACTCCGGTATCATGACAGACTACCGTGGCCTTAAAACTACGGATATCGTAGCCCTGCGTCATAAACTCAAAGAGACCGGAGCAGAATTTCATGTAGTAAAAAATACCCTGGCTCGTATTGCCGCCGAGAAAGCCGGAATAAATCAGATAGGCGATATCTTCGAAGGACCACTGGCTATTGCTTTCGTTAAAGATGATATTTCAAAGTCAGCCAAAGCCCTGACAGATCATATTGCCTCGACCAAAATGGCTATGGCCATCAAGGGTGGATTCCTGGGAAACAAATTGCTGACACCCAAAGATATTTCAGTAGTTGCATCCCTTCCTCCCAGACAGGTACTTATCGGCCAGGTAATGGGTGGTATCCAGGGGCCGCTTTATGCATTAATGAACCAGGTTAATGCCCCCTTGAGGGGTTTAGTTACAGTATTACAGGGTAGAATAAAGCAAATAGAAGGAGTTAACTAAAATGGCTGAATCAAAAGTTGAACAAGCGATGGCGATAATCGAGGGAATGACCGTTCTGGAACTGGCCGAGATGGTAAAGGCTATGGAGACCAAATTCGGCATCAGCGCTGCCGCTCCCGTGGCTGTTGCCGCTGCCCCCTCTGCCTCTGCCGCACCGGCTGCCGCTGCTGAAGAACAAACTGAGTTTTCTGTGGTTCTCAAAGAAATCGGAGCCAACAAGATCAATGTTATTAAGGCTGTCAGAGAGCTTACCAACCTCGGACTTAAAGAATCCAAGGAACTGGTTGAAGCTGCACCCAAAGCAGTTAAAGAGAACATCAACAAAGACGAAGCTGCTGCCGCAAAAGCCAAGCTTGAAGCTGCCGGCGCTACTGTTGAAGTAAAATAGTCTTTTAGAAAAGTCAAGATACAACTTCCGTGTAAAGGGGCAGTAAACTGCCCCTTTACACGGTTTTGTTGTTTTCTTCTTCCGTTTTCTTCATTGTCGCTTGCGTTTTTTGCCTGACTTTCTGCGTATTGTAATTTGTTCAAAAAAACCCTATATTTATCAAGGACACAGTTAAATCAGGGGGCTAAGTATGACCTCGCGTGATTTACTAATATTGATCATAATAGGTAGTGTCTTCGTCCTCCTGGGTATATTCGGGTTTATCTGGGGAAGGAAGGAAGAAGGCTCATGGTATAGTTCTGTCTCCGAACGGATAGATGTGCGTGAATTTCTGGAACATCTACCCGGACGGCCGGAACCGGGCTCCCTCAGGATAGGTGGTAAAATAGCTATTACTGTAGGTGTTGTGCTCCTTCTTATCGCCCTGGCATTTCATCTCTGGGGCATGAATACCTGAACCATTTTGCAACTGCTCTTTTATCTACTGGTTCCCGTTCTCACCAGGTCCCCTGCCGTATTTTAGTTTCCCTATCAATAGCGTAACAACCAGCACACCTCCAAATATGTTCCAGAATATAATAGGCAGTGCTTTCAAATATACTCCGTAACCCAGCCATGTCAAGTTGCCGGCAAGAACCAGCAAGGTGAAAAACAGGCTGATCTCACGTGCACTGCGCATCTTGAACACCCTGATTACCTGGGGCAAAAAACTGCCGGTCGTCAAAGCCCCGGCCACCAG
>CAYLVC010000228.1:0-2990 GCA_964387005.1 uncultured Dehalococcoidales bacterium
GGGATCATCTCTCTCCAGGGGGAGTCGCAGGCCGGGGAAATAGAAAACAGGCTGCTGACCAGGCTTGGCCCTTCCGAGATGGAGGAGCGCAGAATAGTCTGCGGCGATGCCTATGCCTTTCAGGGTGATGAACGTGACATAATAATTCTCAGCCTGGTGGCCGCTCCCAACGAACGGATCGGGTCCCTGGTGAAAGAGTCCGATAAACGGCGTTTCAATGTAGCTGCCAGCCGGGCCAGGGACCAGGTAGTTCTGTTCCATTCCGTTACGCTGAATGACCTGCATCCGGAATGTATGCGCTACCGGCTGCTTGACTATTATCTGCATCCTGACAGGCAAGCTGCTGAGATTGACTGTGGCAAGTGCGAATCTCAATTTGAACGGGATGTCTTTCAGACCCTGGAAGGCCGGGGATACCGGGTTATTCCCCAGTTCAAGGTGGCTGAATACCGCCTAGATCTGGTAATCGAGGGATTGGAATGCCGTTTGGCGATTGAATGCGACGGTGACGAGTTCCATGGCACCGAATACTACACCCGGGATATGGCCCGCCAGAGGATACTGGAAAGATGCGGATGGCGGTTCTGGCGAATCCGCGGTCACGAATACTACCGTAATCCCGCTAAAGCTCTGGAGCCATTATGGAAGCTGCTTGGGGAATTGGGCATCAAGCCTGTAAACGAGTCGAAATGACGTAATTTTCATACGCAGATTCTTACCAGCTTTCGTTAAATAACTTTCATCAGCTTCATCTTTTCGTAACCCATGACAACTGTCATACTCCTCTCTGATAGATATACTGCAAATTGCCCTGATTTCGATATTACAGTCACTTCCGGCTGATATTCTCATGACGTGTACTGGTCATAGAAGAAAACGACCTGGTCATATTTCTTAACAATGTATTAATATCTGCCGGTTAAAATTGTAGAAAGGGGGGTATAAAACGAAATGATCAAAACAGATGGAAGGAACAAATTGTTTGCTGTTTTTATTCTTGGGGCTGCTGCCCTGGCTGTTTATGGGGTTAGCAATGTGGTCAGTGCCTTTAATGACACGCAGATAGCTCAGTCCTCCCTTGCAGGGGTCTCTGATAATACGCTCCTTTCCAAAGGCTATGAACCGGGCAGCCCTTACTGCAATCCTGCCGGCTGCGCCGCCTGCCGCGGCTGCGCTGGGTTGCAGTATTCTCAGAATGTGGATGAAGGTAATGATTCTGCTGTCCAGGTCTCCCTCGTCGATTAAACACCGTTGCTTATGTAGTGATGCTTGAGGTTGATGATGAAGAAAAAAACATTATATTTTGGAGTAATCGCTTTATTACTGGGTATAGGAATCGCCGGTTCCTTTTGGGGGGCTTCTATTGCCGTAGCTGCGTCAAGCATCTGGAATTCCTGTAACAGGGGGCAGGTAAACTGTGAGTATCCGGGAGAGTGTCATGATTACCGGGATACTAACAAAGACTCAATATGTGATCGGAGCCAGTCAGCCCCGGTACAAATTACTGCGGTCCAAACAGGAACTGCCGCAGTTACTGCCTCTACTCCAGCTTCTTCTCAGGCTGTAAATAGCACCGGTATTGAGATACCTTCCGTTCAAACCGTTGAAGCCGGTTCTTCTGTAAACACGGTCACCGACAATGGTTCTGTTGAAGAAAACGGCAGCGCATCCTCATCTGGAAGATCTTATTACTTCGTCCCCATATTCCTGGTTCTGGCTGTTTTGTATGCCGTTACCTGGATTTTTTCTTTGAAAGGCAAAATTACCCGCGTTCTCCAGAGGAGAATCTGGAACCTGGTACTGCTTTTTTCAACCGTTGTTTCTGCCCTGTTGGGACTGTTCCTGATACTGAGAATAGATTTCAACATTAATATCTCTTTGCCTTTTAACATGTTATTCTGGCATGTTGAAGCGGGTATAGCCCTGGGAGCAGTAGCGGTATTTCATATTCTCTGGCACTGGCGTTATTTTGCCAAAATATTTACAACCGGACAGATGGTTGAAAAGCCCGTTCAGAAGCTGGGCTTGCCGCCGGACCAGGCCTGTGATCCGGCCTTGAACCAGGTTGATAAGCGGTAACACAAAGAAACAGTAAAAAATCCCCACCCTTTTTGCAAAACCTTTAAGGGTGGGGATTTTCAGTATTTATCCGGATTCTTTTATCAGGCTGCGGGGGTTGCCGGATTGGTCATGGCGACTAAATCATTTAGTTTTCCCCATTCCTGGTCAACCTTTTGCTGGATATGGCCGATCTCTCTATCGGTAAGGTGCCTGAATCTTCCCTGTGCTTTGATGTAGTCATTGACCGGTTTTAGTTCCTCCGGTTTCACGGTAATGCTGTATTTACCGTTAACAACCTCGTACAGGGGGAACATCCCGCATTGCACCGCCATGCGGCCGACTTCTACGGCGTTATCTGTGGGGCAGCGCCAGCCCGTCGGGCAGGGTGAAAGGATGTGAATGTAAGACGGCCCTTTGGTTTCTATGGCTTTCCTGATTTTCGTAACCAGATCCCGGTGAAAGGCGGGACAGGCAGTGGCCACATAAGGAATATCATGGGCGACTGCAATAGCAGCCATGTTTTTCTTCCAGGTGATTTGACCGATGCTGGCTTTCCCGGCCGGCGATGTGGTGGTGGTTGCTCCGTAGGGTGTGGATGAGGAGCGCTGGATGCCGGTATTCATGTAAGCTTCATTGTCAAAACAGAAATAGATAAAATCATGGCCTCTTTCCAGCGCACCGGACAGGGCTTGCAGACCGATATCGCTGGTACCTCCGTCACCGGCCATGGCTATGGCCTTGACGCCTGACATATCCTTTATACCTTTGCGCGTCAGTGCTTTCATACCCGCTTCGATGCCCGAGGCTACTGCTGCGGCGTTTTCGAAAAGGGTATGAACCCAGGGCACCGTCCAGCTGGTGTTGGGCAGCTGGCTTGAGACTATTTCCATGCAGCCTGTAGCATTGGCGATAATTACATTGTCACCCAG
>CAYLVC010000228.1:3090-5256 GCA_964387005.1 uncultured Dehalococcoidales bacterium
TTGAGACTATTTCCATGCAGCCTGTAGCATTGGCGATAATTACATTGTCACCCAGCACTTTACAGACCATGCGGACTGCCAGCGCTTCGCCGCAGCCGATACAGGCCCTGTGTCCTGGGGCGAATCTCTCTTTTGGATCTATATTTTTTTGTTTGTTCATTATTCTCTCACCCCGAATATCTCAAATTCTCTCTCACTGCCTGATTTCGCTATTTCCAATCCGCGATTAATGATAGCTTCGAAATCAACCGGTGAAATATCCCTGCCCCCAAGTCCTCCAATTATGTTTACAATTTTAGGCCTGTGGGTTTGCGAATAGAGGGCCGAACGGACCTCGGTAGCGACGGGGCCGCCCTGACCGAGGGATATGGCCCTGTCCAGGATAATCAGGGTTTTGGCATTCTTTACGGCCTGCCTCAGCTCATTGTAGGGGAACGGCCGCCATAAACGGATGCGCACCAGCCCAACTTTATGGCCTTCCTCGCGCATTTTGTCTACAGTTGTCATGGCTGTTTCGCTGAAGCTTCCCATGGTCATCAAGAGAGTATCACAGTCTTCACAGCGGTAGCTCTCAACAGGATGATACCGCCGGACGAATTTGTCCGCAAATTCATTCCAGATTTCCAGGATTACAGGTTTGGACTTTTCCAGATTCATTTCCTGGGCCCATTTGGCCTCGGTATAGACAACCGGAGGAGCAAAATCACCCATGCTGACGGGCTTTTTGGGATCAAGCGGAAGGGGGTAATTACAGGGTGGAAGAAATTCATCAACTTCTACTTTAGCCGGTAGAATCACCGGTTCGACCATATGAGATAGATGGAATCCATCCAGGTGCACCATAACAGGTAAAAGTACACGTTTATCTTCAGCTATGCGGAATGCGCAGATTATATTGTCAATAACTTCCTGTCCGTTTTCTGCAAATATCTGTATCCAGCCGGTATCCCGCACGGACATGACATCCGAGTGGTCTCCCCAGACGCTTAGCGGACCCGATAAGGCACGGTTGGTAACGGCCATTACAATCGGCAGGCGCATTGAAGCGGCAACATATACCACTTCATGCATCAATTCCAGTCCCTGGCCTGCGGTCGCCGTGAATGTCCTGGCGCCGGTGGCTGATGAACCGAGACAGGCGCTCATGGCTGAGTGTTCTGACTCAACGGGAACGAACTCGGCATCAAGCTCTCCCTGGGCTACCAGTTCGGCCAGATGTTCAACAATGTGAGTCTGCGGAGTTATGGGGTAAGCAGCGATAACGTCCGCATTGGCGAGTTTAACAGCCTCGCTAATTGCTATGGAAACCTCCATTCCAGTTCGAATAGCCACTATTCTTTCTCCTCAACCATCGTAATTACTTTCTTCGGACATTCTTTGGCGCAGATGCCACATCCTTTACAGTAGAAAAGATCAGCCACAAATAAACCTTCTTTATCCTGCTGGATACAGCCTTCCGGACAAAAGATCTGGCATTGAGCGCATTTCACACATTTTGAAAAATCGTAGGTTGGCCTGCGCGAACGCCAGTCACCGGTCTGATATTGACTGGCGCTGCCTGGTTCGACGGCGATCGCGCCTATTTCTATATCTTTCCATGTCAGTTTATCTTCTGGCTTTGTCAACGGTTAACTCCTCAATAATAGTCTCTGCGTATGCCCTTTTCATGGCTGCTATGTTTTTCTCGCCCAGCCGTCCGAATCGCCTGTTGATGGGTTCCAGCAGCGATTCCATTTTTACGGCTTCGGATACCCGGATTACTGCTCCTATCATGGTAGTGTTTGTGATAGGCACTCCCAGGAGTTCCATGGCTATCCTGGTAGCTCCCACCGTAGCTACGGTGGCCTGGATATTGAATTCTTTCTTGATTTGAGCGGCATCTTTAATGGTGTTTACAATCACCACGCCTCCCGGTTTTAGACCCGACGCAACATTGACAATGCGTAACAGCCCCGGGTCCAGAACTGCCACTATATCCGGTTCGGTAATTGATGACCTTATCCGGATAGGTTGATTTGGGCTGATCCTGATATAAGCCTGTACAGGTGCCCCTCTTCTTTCGGGGCCGAAACTGGGGAAAGCCTGTGCAAATTTGCCTTCGCTTATTGCACCTTCAGAAAGAATTTCCGCTGAAGTAACCGCACCCTGACCACCCCGCCCATGCAA
>CAYLVC010000229.1:0-5231 GCA_964387005.1 uncultured Dehalococcoidales bacterium
TGACGTTGACCGAACGGACGCCCTCCATTTTCCTGACGCTTTTTTCCACGCTGGCGGAGCAGGCCGAACAGGTCATGCCGGTTACGCTGAACTTCTGGTCCATAGACCTCCCTTTACCCCACCCGGGGTGGGGTATATATTCAGCATAATCCATGTCCGGTAATTTTTCAACCAGGCCTGTTACCAGGGTACCTGGAGGTAGTGCGAAGAGGTTATTATAAGCATGTCATTCGCATGTTAGCCGGTGATAATTGAAGGCACGGCATGCCGTGCCGCTACAAGTTCCTCTGAATACAGTCGAATGGACTATTTCACAGACAATTTGATTGTACTTTAGTGGCTCCATTAAGGCTACTATTTTGAGAAATTCAGAGTGCGTGATTATAAGCTGAAAGAAGACAGATCAGCCCTTCTTTAATGCCTGGCAGATGCCTTTTTTCTACCGTTGGATCCGGGTTTTTTTGAACTTCTTTTAATAGACCCGGCTTCAGCTTTTGAAGCTTGTTGTTCCGGTCTTTTTGCGGGCTTCTCCGGTTCTTCAGCCTGGACCGGCCGTTTCTGTTGTTCCACCCAGACTATCTCGGCCCTCAGCCAGTACTCAAGATCGCGTCCTCCACAGCAGCCTTCCCGCTCCCACAGATAATAGGCAATTCGCTTGATTTCATCTTCGCGTCCCATAATTCACCCTCTTTCAATCAAACCAACCGTATCTATTATTATTATATCACCTGCTAAGCGGGATTTGTGTCCTGGCGGTAATTGACCACGTTATCAAACAGCTCATGGGGATTATCATAATACTGGCTGTTGGGTGAGACTTCGATACGGCCCTGGAGACTGATTACGGCGGCTTTTTCGATATCCTGGAGGGTGACAGAGTCCCTTCCCTGAAGCTGGGCAATAGCCTGCGCCTGTTCAAAGGTGGAGATGCTGGCCCTGACGCTGGCGGGACGTGTGATGTCTTCCGAACAACGGGTGGCCTGGGATATTTTGACGACTTCGGGGTAAAGCTCTTCATCAAAACTGATTCCGCCGTAACGGCGGGCGTATCGTTTGAGAATCAGGACTTCCTGTTCGGGTGAGGGATAACCGATCTGAATGCGTTCAAAGCGGTCACCCAGCGTCTCGGATATGCGGTCCACCCCGGCAAACTCCTGGGGATTCTGAGTGGCGATAACCAGGGTATCGACATGGATATCGATATCAAAACCGGCCAGGGTGGTCTTTCTCTCTTCCAATACCTGAATCAGGGTATTTTGCGTTCTCTCGGGAATACGGTTCAGCTCATCGATAAACAGTATTTTGCGGTGTGCTCTCTGTATCCTGCCGGGAGTGAAAGCCCTGGGGTCATGGATTCCGCACTGCATGGCGATAACCGGATCGATATCCCCCAGCATATCCTCGGGCATGAGCTCAGGGGATCCCTGGACGCGGATAAAACGTTCGTTCCCCGGTACCGTGACGCCGGTGATACTGCCCTTCCGGCTGAGGCAGTCCGGACAGTGGGGGGAAGGTGAATCGGGATGGCAGTTGTAGCGGCAGTCCGCCGCTACCTGCATGGACTCCAGGCGGCTGGCCAGGATCCTGGCCAGTGTGGTTTTGCCTGTCCCGGGAGGACCTTCCAGCAAAAGATGACGCCCTGAAACTATCACAGCCAGTATGGCCTCTTTAACCTCATCGGAGGCAAAAAAGCCCTCGATCGGGTCCTGTTTTTGCCTCAGCATCGCCAGTATCGACCGGCGCAGCTCTTCTCTTAATTCCAAAACATTACCTCCAAAACGAGAAAATATAAAAATTCAATGTAACACTACTCTCAGATCGTCGGCGCTGCTCAGGCGGCGGACCGCTCCCTTGCCTGCCCTGGCAATATTACGGATAAAATTATTGGCCTCCGGCCCCTGCCCCCCCACATGAATCACGGAGATAACCGCTCCCCTGGCAGCCGCCTGCCTGGCCTCGATCAGGGCTGATTCTTCAGTAAGGTTCTTGCCTTTCACATTTTTCAGACGTGAAAAGGACTTTTCAGAAAGGGCGGTAGGCTGACCGTCAGTAATCAGTATAATATACTTCCTGTTATCGTTCCGGTCTCGAAATAAAATACCGGCGGCGCATTTCAACCCGTCTCCGATATTGGTATTTCCCCGTATGCTCAGCCCGGCAATGCACTCGATCAGGGGATCTCCGTTTTTTTCCATCAGGGGTACGGCGATTTGCCCGTAATCATTAAAGGCCACCAGTCCCACCCTGTCCCGGTTTTTTATAGCCGCCTGCACGATGCCGGCAGCCGCCAGGCGGGCATAGACCAGTTCATGGTGAAAACCCATGGACCCGCTGGTGTCTATGCAGACCACAATATCCGACTGGGGCCGCTGGGTCTGTTTCAAATAGACCCTCAAATCCCGGCTGCGTACGTCCGCCAGGCCTCTTTGCTGTTTGGCCAGGGATTTCAGGGTATGCCTGATGGAGATTTCCCGGAAAGCATCCCCTGCGCTGTACCGGCGGGTTTCCTGTTTGCGTTCCCCTCCCGGATTATTGCCTTCGCCTTTCAGCCCCTGGAGCCCCGAGCGGATGTCCTTGCCGTTGACCAGGTACTTGAAAAGCATATCCAGGGCCATCCCGGTCAGGACATAGCCCGGTTCCCGGCTGACACCGGTCTTCTTCAGCAACTGCTGACCGGCGAAATCGTCAATCAGCCTGCCAAGGGCATAATAGTCCTTCTTCTGCGTGTCAATATCAGTCCCTTCGCTGGTCTGTTTGACATGATAATAAAGGTGCATCAGATTAAAATCGATCCCGCTGTTCCAGCCCCTGTCCTGGGCGTCCAGCATTTCCATAATGGTGGTGGCCCGGTCTTTATCCGACATGGGGCTGGCGGATTGCGGGTCGGAGAGATTTTTCAGAAGGGTCGTATACCTGGCTTTTTGAGAATCATATTCCTGCCGGCTGATTTCACCGTCCTCAAGCTGCCTGTCCAGCTCTTTCAGCATGTGTTCCAGGGCTTTGGGGGTCAGGGAATAACGGCCGCTGCGGTCTTTCTTGATCAGTTCAAGGGACTCCAAGTATTTCAAAGCAGAGGTCTTTTTATCAGCCTTCAAAATCGCCGGTTTACCGGTATATTCGGCGGCCAGTTTTTGCCTGGCGGGCAGAGGCCCCAGCTTTTCCAGGCTTTCCAGAATGTCGTCCGAGGACAAGCGTCCCGGATGGGCCGAAACCGCAGCAGCCTGACCGGAAGCCGAATAGCGGAAACCGTAAAGGACCTCTTTTACGGTATCTACAACCAGAGAAGCGGGGTCACCCTTCAGTTTGAAAGACAGGCGGGGCGGCAGGGTAACCAGCGCCGCTTTGAAGAGGGCTTTCCGGGTCAAACCCTGACCTGTCCCGGCAAAACCCCTCATGACCTCTTCGCAGGCAATCGTACCGCGCACGCTGATGCCATGGGCAACGTCAGGATGCAGGCGCAGGCGGGAGGCGATTTCAACAATCAGCGAGCGTATTTTGGTTTCCTCCAGTATCTCCCGCTCTGTGGATTCAACGAAGGCGCAAAACTGCCGATTGAACAGTCTCTGTGCCAGGGACTCAGAAGGGATACAGTCTGCCATGTCCCGTTCTATAGCAACCCGTTTCCGCCCGCTGATCAGCATTTTGCCGCCGCCGCCGGTGGATTGAGGCGGCTGATAAACGTCAGCGGACCCGGCTGCCTGCAACAAAGACAGGTATTGCACCAGGTCTGCATAATGGGCAACGTCAACCAGCGCCAGAATGCGGGACTTTCTGCCGCTCTGCCGGTTAAATACTGAAATATCCCTGAGGCGGCTGGCGACATAGCGGGACTCCGCTCTAAGTCCTTCCCTCAGGGGAAGGTCCATTTCGTCCCCGATGCTCTCCATCAGCCTGTGAGCGATGTCGTCCGCAACATTCCTCTGGTCCTCCAGTCCCGAACTGCGGCCCAGGGCCGCGTCCAGTTCAAGGTACGCAGCGTTAAGAGCGGACTGCCAGCGGCCCCAGAAAAAGGACTCGTAAAGATAGCCATGCTGAGAATAGATCTCCGGCTGTATTGGCTTTTCCATGGGGCCTGCCGGAATGAGGGGGATTTTCCCCGGCCGGCATAATAACAGAGCTGTTTCGTTCAGGCTTCCCGGTAAGAAATACCGGCTATCATAGAGCAATCCGTTTTGGGCATAATTTATTTCAGCCTGCACAGGCAAACCCACAGCACAGGGCAGGCTGAAAGTATAAAGCATGGAAGCGCTGAAATTGAAAGGGCGCTCATCCAGGACAACTATTTCCGGCCTGACCTCGGCCATCAGATGTTCCAGGAAAAGACCGATATTTTTTCCATGAGAAGGTAAAGCAGTCAGGACCAGTCCGTCATCCTGAGGCATTTTTTCCAGGGTAGCATCAGGGGCTTCTGCCCGGCTGCCACAGGCAAGATATTCAGCCAGGGCGGGATCAAAAGGCTTTACCAGCGTCCAGGGATCGGGCAAAGGGACTGCCCGTTCTATCTGAATTGCATGCGCAACGGGGGAATTCCCTGTAGCCTTGAGATAAAGCCCGGTAAAGACCGCTGTATCGCCGCCCCCTTCCACCGCCCGTTTTATATCATTCAGATCGATTCCGACCGCTTTCTGGCCCGGCAGGGTTTTCATAATTAAAATTATAACATAGCCGCCGGTGGGGAGTCTTGTGGGACAAGGGGACAGGTACCTTGTCCCAAACCTGATTTTTAGTATGCAGGGTGGGTTGCGCGAATATCTTTTCTTGAAGCGTAACCCACCAATTTATTCTCGCTGATTTACCTCTACATATGTTAAAAATCGTGAACAGACTCTTGTAATATTGTTTATGAAACACGCCACTGGAAACTTTTTTGAATTTTGAATGTTGACGGAAGTGCAAAAAGGCTAAAACAACAATATCCACCCCACCCTGAGATGCTTCGTCGTCTCCAGCATGACATCCACATAGGTCCAACAATTGAATAACGAATCTTTCTGCACCAGAGTCAATTTTGCGCCTGCACTAGATTGACAATCTCAACAGCTTAATAGCATTTTGAACAAATATTTTCTCTTTGTCGATATCCGGGATATTCATCGCCTCTACGGATTTCATGGTTTGCCAGGTAAGTCCATTCATGGGTCCAAGGGGAGCATCAGTCCCAAACAAGATATGGTCGACGCCGAAAAAAGCATATCCCAGCATTAAAGCATCGGTATTACCGTAAAGGGCCG
>CAYLVC010000230.1:0-5224 GCA_964387005.1 uncultured Dehalococcoidales bacterium
AATGAGTATTGAGATATCACATGATGAATCAGACCGGCCAATTTACATCAATTGATAATCTTCAGCCGACGCTGCTGTGCGATTTTGATGCCGTACCGGATATAAAGGTGGCCGCTCTAAAGGTAGCCGCTGAATGCTCTGTAACAGAGCAAAAAACTGCCTGTATCCGCAATTTCGTTAAGAGTCTTCCTTACCGGTACGATGACTGGGATGTTAAAGCGTCGGATACGCTGAAAAGAGGCTGGGGCATGTGTTCCGGCAGGACCAACCTGCTGGTTGCCATGCTGCGTTCCCTTAAGATACCTGCCAGATATGTTATAGTGAAATGCCAGGCCGAGATGGAGCTCTATCAATGGCTGATCGATCAAAATGCGGAACTGGCGAGCATTATGGGAGAACCCTACCAGGAGTTGGACCATATTCATGCTGAGGTCTTTTTGGGAAACAGATGGCAGGTCGTTGACCCTCTTCGAGACCCTGCCCTGGAGGCAGGTATGACATCTCGTGGTATCCCGGTTAATATACATGCGATACACCGGTATTCGACAACCTCTTTGGATGAATGGGCAGTTTCCCGCCAGAGATCTGTGCGGATTAAAGACGGCAGGCAGACCATGTTGAAGCTGATGAATGATCAGCTTGATAAATTAAGGTCAATTCCCCGATGAATGCCAATAATATCAGTTCCGTTATCTTCGATTTTGATTATACCCTGGCGGATTCTTCGGCTGGGGTGATCGAGTGTGTCGGCTACGCGTTTACCCGTATGAATCTCCCGGTGCCTCCAGCTAACCTCATCTGCCGGACAATCGGCTCATCCCTGGCTGAAACCTATAAAACGCTGTCCGGAAAAAACGATAGCGCCGGAACAGAGGAGTTTAAACGGCTTTTTACCATCTGCTCCGACCAGGTGATGCTTGACCGGAGTAAGATGTTTGATACTGTCAGACCGGCCGTCAGGCAGTTGCGTAAAAATGGCTTTCAACTGGGCATCGTCTCAACTAAATATCATTACCGGATAACGGCCTTTCTCCAACGTGAAAACCTCGAAAATGATTTTGAGGTGATAGTCGGAGGAGAGGATGTTGCTTTGCACAAACCGGCTCCGGACGGACTGTTCGCAGCCCTCAGGCAGTTAAAACGCACTCCACCGGAGATACTCTATGTCGGGGACAGCACCGTTGATGCCGAAACCGCTCAGCGAGCGTCGGTACGTTTTGTCGCAGTTTTGACAGGTGTGACGTCTGCGCAGGACTTCGATCAATTTGCTCCGTTAGCTGTAATTTACGACCTGGCAAAGCTGCCGGAGTTGCTTTCCGGATGAATAATCCAGATTTCAACAATGCTTTCTGGGAAAAACTGGACCGGATGCTTGCCGCTCATGAAGTAGTGATTGACCGGCCCAAAAACAGCCGTCATCCCTGGTATCCGGAAATAGTCTATCCCTTTGACTATGGCTATCTGAAAGACACCTCTTCCGGAGACGGTAATGAGATAGACGTCTGCCGTGGTACGCTGGGGAAAAA
This sequence comes from uncultured Dehalococcoidales bacterium, assembly GCA_964387005.1. Lineage (GTDB taxonomy): Bacteria > Chloroflexota > Dehalococcoidia > Dehalococcoidales > UBA3254 > CAYLVC01. The sequence continues at coordinate 1,527 of CAYLVC010000230.1, forward strand.
CCTGCTGGTTGCCGCCATCTGTACTGTTGATACTCAAAAACAGGATGCTGAAATAAAACTTCTGGTTGACTGCACGGAAGACGAAATCAATTTGATAGACCGCTTTTTCAATTCCGGCGAATTCATGTCAGGGATCATTCTGAGGAGAAACTCATAAGTATTAGTGGTCTGAATCTAAGGAAAGCCACGGCAGAAGATAGTGAGTTCGCTTATCAGACAAAAAAGGCGGCCTTCAAGTCATACGCCGAACAGGTCTGGGGCTGGGATGAAGAAGAACAACGCAAGTTGCACGAAACGCGGTTTTCATCCCAGGATTTTTGGGTGATCCAGATTTCGGGAATAGACATCGGGATATTGGCCGTAGTCCGCCAGCCGGACTATTTGAAAGTCAACCAGATCTATATCCTGCCTGAGTACCAGAGTAGAGGTATCGGGGCTTCTGTTATGATGGACATCATTAATGACGCCTCAGTCTCTTATTTACCTGTCCGTCTACAGGTACTAAAAGTAAACCACAGGGCACAGGAATTCTACCGGAAATTGGGATTTAAAAGCTGCGGTGAGAGCGATACTCATGTTCTGCTGGAAAAGCCTGTGTAAATCAAGTGATGACTTTTTTCGCTTTCACAATCAGGAATGGAGGCCGCCTTCTCTCATCCCTTAAAGACGGCCTTTTCAGCTTTTCTTCCCCGGAAGCCACAGGTTCTTTAACCGTCTGAATTATAAACCCGGCAATTATGAGACTGTTTATTATTGTGGAAAAAGTCCGGTGATATTTAATAACGCCATTCACAAACCAGCGGCTTTCTCTTTGACCTTCCCGGCTGTACTCATCAACCGGCCAGTACAGCTTCGCACCGGTCTCACCGGTTATCCATCCGTCATGAATACCCTGGGAACAGGTGGAAACAGGATGTTCCATTGAGAAAAGCAATACGCCGGAAGGCTTCAACCAGCCAATGATCCTGCGGAACAATTTCTCCAGATCGGACACATAATGGAAAGCCAGCGAACTCACAACCAGATCGAATATCCCTGTCCGGAAATCCACTTCTTCCATTGGTTGATTCATAAATTGAACACCTTCGGGGATATCAGCCCGGGCCAGATTGAGCATATTTTCCGAAATATCAACCCCTATAACAGCAGCGGCTCCAAGTGATTTCAACTTCCGGCACAGACCGCCGGCCCCGCAGCCCAGGTCCAGTACCGAAAATCCCCGTACGGATGGCAGAAGAGAAAACATAGCAGGCTGCTCCAGGACTTCATTAAGTCCGGCCTTTGTATCCCGTAATCTTCTGTATCCCTCAAAGAACTCTGTATTATCATAGATATTTTGCTTCATTGAACTCATCCCTCCAGGTTCAGCAGGTGTCCCATCTTGGCTTTTTTGGTCTCAAGATAATGCCGGTTTTCCGGGTTTGTTCCGGCCTCAGCCGGAATTCTTTCTGTTACTTCCAGGCCATGCTGCTCAAGGTCGCTGATCTTCGCAGGGTTATTTGTGATCAACCTGATCCTGCCGACGCCCATGTCTTTCAAGATCTGAGCCCCAATCCGGTAATCGCGCGAATCCGCTGGAAATCCCAGGGCGATATTGGCTTCGACCGTGTCCAGTCCCCTGTCTTGAAGGGAATAAGCTTTAATTTTGTTGCAAAGACCGATTCCCCGGCCTTCCTGACGCAAATAAATAATAACGCCCCTTCCTTCTGCAGCAACAGCCTGCATGGCTAAAGCCAGCTGATCACCGCAGTCACAACGCAGACTACCGAAGATATCTCCGGTAGCGCATTCGCTGTTTACCCTGACCAGTACCGGTTCAGGTGTGGTAACATCTCCTTTCACAAACGCCATATGTTCGCCGCTATCGAAATCGCTTTTATAAACTATCACGGTAAATTCCCCGAATCTGGTCGGCAGTCTGGCGTCAGCGATCCGGTGGATTACTTTTTCATGAAAGGACCTGTAATCTACCAGATCGGCAATTGTGGCAACCGCAATCATGTTTTTTTCAGCGAATTCCGCAATTTCCGGCAGGCGGGACATTGTTCCGTCCGGATTCATTAATTCGCAGAGAAGGCCGTAAGGTTTCAAACCGGCCAAACGCACCAGATCTACGGTAGCTTCGGTATGGCCTTTCCGTTTCAGTACCCCATCCGGAGTAGCTACCACAGGGAACATGTGACCGGGCTGACTCAGATCCCCGGGACCGGCATTATCCGCGATAGCAGCTTTAACGGTAACCACACGGTCGGCCGCGGATACGCCTGTGGAAATATTTTCAGCAGCATCAATGGAAACCGTGAAAGCGGTCCCGAAACGGCTGGTGTTTTGCTGTACCATAAAGGGCAATCCCAGCGCCCGGGCTTTCTCCGGTGTAATACACAAACACACGATGCCGCTGCACACGCGTATCAGCATGTTCATCTGGGGAACAGTGACCGATTCGGCCGCGAAGATCAGGTCGCCTTCGTTCTCACGGTCCTCGTCATCGGTTACAATAATGCCTTCCCCGCGTTTCAATGAACTTATGGCCTTTTCAACCCTTTCGCGCGGGCTGCCGAACCTGGAAAGTAGAGTCTGATGCATTTCATTCTCCTTAGACCTAAATAATTTCACCGGACTCAGGGCAAAGGAGAAATCAGCTATCAGCAGAAAATCAACGCCTGAACAGGCAAGCGTTTAGCTATCCGCCTTATTCTCTTCCATCCGGACTTTGACCGTCGGCTCTGGAATGTACCAGATCAGCTATTCCCCTTATTGGGGCTGCTCGCGGGCTCTCCATGGAGGATTACCGCCGATAGGGAATTTCACCCTGCCCTGAGAACAAGTTATCCTGATTATATGCCCGACCGGCTGGAGAAGTCAAAAAAAGTGATTGGAATCCGGGTTGTGATACCTTAATCAGGGATGTATACTGTATACGATGTATACCATCGAAAAGAGTTTAGGACCACTCCGGTTCTCAGCCGGAATTCTTCTATTAAAAAATCCGAATAATTGAATTTGGTCCTGACGGACCATGCAGGGAGGTTACCTTATGGATGCAGCCTTGGCGTTTGCTAAAAATTTCGTCACTGTCAAATATGCGGACCTTCCCCGGGATGTAGTAGAGGCCACCAAACGGCAAATACTGGATACCCTGGGAGTCATGCTGGGCGGTTCTTCCCGTGAGGGCGTTAAAGAGCTGGTTGAGCTGATCGTCGATTGGGGCGGAAAGCCCGAAAGCACCATTTTAGGTTACGGCAACAAGGTACCCGCTCCCAACGCGGCTCAGGTAAATGCCACCATGGGACATGCCCTGGACTATGATGACCTGGGCGATGGTCCAACACACCCCTCGGTAGTTATTGTACCCGCCTGCCTGGCGGCCGCCGAGCGAAAGGGACACTGCAGCGGACAAGAGTTCATCGCAGCCGTAGCCCTGGGTGTGGATATGATGTGCAGGTTGGGAGCCAGTTTCAGGGCCGGGCTCAAAGAGTTGCCGGCCAACGGCCACCCGGGAGCAGGCTGGCACCTTACTCCCCTCTACGGTTTTCTGGCTTCAGCCGGGGCTGCCGCCAGATTGACCGGGCTGAACGAAGAGCAGACCGCCAACGCTCTGGGTATCGGCTATCACCAGTGCGCCGGCAACGGCCAGTGCGTGGTTGACGGGTCGCTTACCAAGAGAATGGGCCCCGGATTTGCGGCTAAAGGCGGTG
>CAYLVC010000231.1:0-5210 GCA_964387005.1 uncultured Dehalococcoidales bacterium
ACTCGTATTACGCCTTTTATGCAGGGTGGAGGGCAGGAAAATGGCCGCCGCGGGAGCACTTATAACGTCCCCGGTATAATAGGTTTGGGTAAGGCTGTAGAAATCGCCCTTGAGGAAATGGAACATGAAGCGGAACGGCTGTCGCATTTACGTGACCGTCTTATACAGGGATTGAAAGAGACTATAGAGCTGGTAAATCTAAACGGACACCAGCGGGATCGGCTGCCCAATAACGTAAATGTCAGTATTCCTTTTGTCGAGGGAGAAGCTACGCTGGTCAGCCTGGATATGCAGGGTATTTGTGCTTCTACCGGTTCAGCCTGCAGTTCAGAAAGCCTGGAACCTTCACATGTTCTAACGGCTATTCAGGTCCCTCCGGAGGATGCGCGCTGCTCTATCCGTTTTACCCTGGGAAAATGGACGACTGAAGAAGAAGTCCAGAAAGTATTAACAGCTCTACCCCCAATAATAGCTAAACTCAGGGCTATGTCCCCGCTTTATAAACGAAAATCAACGCAACAAAAATAAAATGACCGGCTGAATGAGCGATATTCCGGTTGTAATGGATAAGTGTTAGCTGAAAGAACAAACACAACCGGATATTTGGTCGTTAAAGCATCAAAAAACCAACTATACTGTATATTGAGATATATAGGAGGTTTATATGAATCGCTTTTTAGCGTTGTTGGTGATTATCGCAGGTGTGGTCTGTCTGGCTTTAGGTGGGTTTTTCATATATCAGGGTATATACCAACAAAACTGGCTCGTCAGCAATATTGAACAGGAGCAAATTACATTGGGTTTGACCCAGGAAGAAATAGATGCCGGTAAAGTCCTGGAGGGAATGAACGATTTGCTAACTGCCGGTGATACTATCCGAGGTCATCGTAAAAGCATGGCCCCTACTTATAACGATGCCCTGGGAGGACAACAATTCGATCCAACCGTTCCTTTACAGGCAAAATATGCCCAGGCTATGAACCTGGAAAACTACCTTTATCTGGGGGTTCTGTCCTTTGGCGTGGTGCAGGTGGTTGAAGGTACAGGGGCGTTTATGATCGTAGTGGGAATTGCACTGGGGGCGATAGGTATAATACTATGGAGAATATGCCGCAGTAGGGAATATTTGGCTTGAGAAAAGCACCGGTCTGGAGTGAAATAAGTTAAGAGAATATACATAGGGGAACAAACAGAGTGGCTAAAGTAATCGCGGTATGCAGCAGTGTAACCAAGGGAATACGCAAAAACAACATAAACCAGGGAGAACTCAAGACGGAGTACGGACTGATAGGTGATGCTCATGCCGACTCCGGCTGGCACAGGCAGGTTAGCTTGCTTGCCATGGAGAGTATAGAAAAAATGCGCAAAATGGGTTACGAAGTAGGGCCGGGAGATTTTGCTGAAAACCTGACCTGTGAAGGAATAGAGTTGTCAATTCTGCCGATAGGCACCCGTCTTAAAGTAGGGGAAAAGGTAATACTGGAAATATCCCAGATTGGCAAAGAGTGCCATAGCGGGTGTGCTATTTTCAAGCAAACCGGTAAATGCATTATGCCCAAAGAGGGAGTCTTTGCGCGTGTCCTCAGTGGTGGTAAGGTTGCCGGTGGAGACACAATTGAAGTCGCACAGAGACCAGACAAGCCCCAGTCTGGTAGTTGAAACCTTCCCCGTAAGAATAAAGGGTAATAAACTATTATCGAGGTTGGACAGACTGATGCCGGATAAAGAAAAGGACCTGGTAAAAAAGATTGATCAATTAAGAGCAAGGCGTAAAGCTGTTATCCTTGTTCATAATTATCAACTGGGGGAGGTCCAGGATATCGCCGATTTTGTAGGGGATTCTCTGGAACTGAGCCGCAAAGCAGCAAAATCAGATGCAGAAGTGATTGTCTTCTGTGGCGTTCATTTTATGGCGGAGACGGCTTCAATTCTTTCTCCGGACAAGACGGTACTGCTGCCTGACCTGAATTCAGGCTGTCCCATGGCCGATATGATCACGGCTCCTGCGTTAATAGAAAAGAAAAAAGAGCACCCTGCAGCAGCGGTGGTCTGCTATGTTAACTCTCCCGCAGAAGTCAAGGCGGAGTCTGATATCTGCTGTACTTCAGCCAATGCGGTAGAGGTTGTCAACAGCCTGGACTCAGATGAAATCCTGTTTGTCCCGGATCAATATCTGGGGCATTTTGTTTCTACCAGGACTTCTAAAAAGATAATACTCTGGCCGGGTTATTGCCCGACACATGCCAGGATATCTGCGGAGGATATTAAGAGAGCAAAGGAGCGGCATCCCCAGGCTGTAGTAATGGTACATCCGGAATGCCGACCTGAGACTATTGCAGCTGCAGATCAAGTGCTGAGTACGGGCGGAATGGTAAATTATGTACATGAGACTTCTGCCAGGGAGATTATCGTAGGCACAGAGACAGGATTTATTTACCGTTTAAGGAAAGAGAACCCGAATATTTTCTACATTCCTGCTACCGAACAGGCTGTCTGCCCGCATATGAAACTGATTACGCTGGAAAAGGTACTGTGGTCGCTGGAAGAAATGGCCCCGGAGATTAAGGTCCCTGAAGATGTCCGTTTGCGGGCGCTTGTATCTGTAAATAGAATGCTGGAGATCGGCCGTAAATAGTATCAGGGTTTAAGTAGACTGGAGGATTTAAAATGAGAAAAGTATATCTGGACCATTCTGCCACCTATCCGCTTCTACCGCAGGTAAAGGATGAAATGCAGCCTTACCTGGGCGAATCATTTGGCAATCCCTCCTCTTTACATGATTGGGGCGATCCTGCCCGTGAAGCAGTGGAAACCGCCAGGGAGCGGGTAGCCGCTTTGATTGGGGCGAATGAACCGGAAGAAGTCATATTTACGGCCAGCGGAACAGAGGCCAATAATTTTGCCATAAAAGGGCTGGCGGCAGCCCAACAGACTAAAGGAAAGCATATTGTTATATCGGCTATTGAACATTTTTCGGTGATGAATTCCGCCAAAGCCCTGGAACGGGCGGGATTTGAAGTAACACTGGTACCGGTAGATGGGTTTGGGCTGGTTAACCCGGAGGATGTGGCTAAAAGCATTCGTCCGGATACAATACTGGTTTCGATTATGCACGCAAATGGGGAGGTAGGCACGATCCAGCCTTTAAAGGAAATAGGCCTGGTCACCAGGGCAAAAAAAGTGCTATTTCATACGGATGCTGTTGCATCCTGTGGCACTATTCCGGTTGATGTCAAAGAGCTGGGTGTGGATGCACTCAGCCTGGCAGGGAACCAGTTTTACGGACCCAAAGGCAGCGGCGCCCTGTGGCTCAGGAAGGGAGTGCGCATCATACCGCTGCTGGACGGAGGGGTACAGGAAGGTGGTAAACGGGCCGGGACAGAGGATGTGCCAGCTATTGCGGGTCTAGGGAAAGCCGCTGAACTTGCTGCTGCCGAGATGAAGGCCAGAATGCAGAGTTTGTCCCAAACCAGGGACAGACTTATCAGGGGTTTGCCTGCCAAAATAGAACATGTGATAGTTACCGGTCATCCTGAAAAACGGCTGCCGGGACATGCCAGTTTTTGCGTGGAGTTCATTGAAGGCGAGTCCATGCTGATGATGCTTAACAGCCAGGGTATTGGTGTTTCCAGCGGTTCTTCCTGTACTTCCAGGGCTTTGAAAGCCTCACATGTTCTGCTGGCAATGGGGTTATCTCATGAGATAGCCCAGAGCTCTCTCCTTTTTACCCTGGGTATTTCCAACAGCCCTGAGGATATAGATTATGTGCTGGAGGCTATGCCGCCGATTGTGGAGAGGTTGAGGCAGATGTCTCCGGTATATTCTAAATATTTGAAAACCAGCAAAGGAGGACAATAGTTATGCCGGTTTACAGCGATATGGTGATGGATCATTTTATGCATCCGCGCAATGTGGGAGAAATCGAAAACGCCGATGGAGTGGGCGAGGTTGGCAATCCGGTTTGTGGAGACATGATGACATTCTACATTAAAGTAAAGGACAACCGTCTTGAGGATGTTAAGTACAAGACCTTTGGCTGCGGAGCGGCTATAGCCGTTTCGAGCATGGTAAGCGAAATGGCTAAGGGGCAAACCCTGGAAGAAGCCAAGAAAATCACTCCGGAATTGGTAGCACAGAAACTGGAGGGTCTGCCCAAGCAGAAATTTCATTGCTCCAATCTGGGTGCACAGGCTTTGAACAAAGCCATTGCCGATTACGAAGGCAAGAACGGGATAAATACCGGCCAAGCCTGTCCTTATTGTGAAGAACATGATCCGGATAATCCCATGTGCCAGCCATGCAAAGTGAATAGCAAGGATAAAACCGGATAATCATAAACAGGTTTTTCTGTTTTGACAGGGGTAAAGAAAAAACAATAAGTAATTGTTTTTGTGAGATGATATCATGCCCGAAAAAGAAAAATTCACACTGGTACTTTTTAGTGGAGACCTGGATAAAGCCCTGGCAGCCTTTATCCTGGCAACCACCGCTGCCAGCATGGGAATGGAAGTAACCATGTTCTTTACCTTCTGGGGGCTGAATGTTATTAAACGCAACAAAGGTGGAATAAAGAGTTCCGGCCTTATGCGTAAGATGTTGAACATTCTAAACCGAGGTGGTTCCGAAAGATTGAAACTCTCACGGTTTAATATGCTGGGTCTTGGAACGTGGATGATGAGGAAACTGATGAGGGAATCGAAGTACCCCTCGATTGATGAGTTTATTATAATGGCCCAGGAAATGGGGATTAAAATGGTACCCTGTTCTACCTCCTGCGGCATATTGGGATTACCGGACGATGCTTTCCGCAGCGGGGTTATGAGCCAGGCCGGCGCCGCTTTTTTTCTGGCGGAAGCCAGGGAATCCAAAGTAACATTGTTCATTTAAGGAGACGGGCGGATGAAAGCTGATGAATCAATTGATTGCTTCGGTTTGATGTGTCCTATGCCTATTGTAAAGACTTCCCAGCAGATCAAAAAAATGAAGGTCGGACAGGTACTTGAAGTAATCGCCACGGATAAAGGCATAAAACAGGACATGCCGGCCTGGTGTAAAACAACAGGTAATGAATGTCTTGGTATAGAAGAGCAGGCCGATGAAATCAAGGTTTATGTAAAAAAAACACGGGAATAGAACGGAATTCAATTTCCCGCGACTTTTTACCTGGTTCTCCTCAGAATCGAATTGCTGCTTGATTCCAGCAATACAGC
>CAYLVC010000232.1:0-5204 GCA_964387005.1 uncultured Dehalococcoidales bacterium
TTTTTCAATCGCTGGGTAAAGCTATACCTGCCTTTGTTACCGCTCTGGCCAGACCTGCGTTGTTTTTAGTCCCGCTGGTGTTCCTGCTTTCACACTTCCTTCAACTGAAAGGCGTCTGGTTGGCCTTCCCTGTTACCGACGGACTGACTGCCATCCTGGTTGTCATCTTTCTGATTCCTTTGATGAAACAATTACGAAAAATGAGCCTATCTCCGACAGCACAGGGTTCTACTGACAAGTAATTCTGAGTATGTTCCGGCAGGCAAAACTACTTGCTGACAAAACACCATTGCAGGTACTAACTATTCCGTTCATGTCGGAAACAGGCAATAAATGGATGCTTCTTCGCACATTGCGGAAATTGCCGGGATGCTGCGGGAGAACAAGGTGGACAGGACCTTTCAGGAATCATCCTTACCCAGGTCATCCATGTCCAGCTTATTAACAAAATCGTTGAAGGCTGAAAGACCCTTCAGTTCCTCCGGCCTTAACTTTTGCTGACTGAATTTTTCGCCTTCTTTTTTCTGGGAATTCAACTCTCCCATCACCTTTTCCAGGATAATGCCGCTCCGGTCAAGTACGGATTTTGCAGCAAATATTGGGGCACCGGCTTTTACTGCTAATGCGATAGCGTCACCGGGACGGGAATCGATTTCAATATCTTTGCCTTTTATATTCAGCTCGATCCTGGCAAAAATTGTTTCTTCTTTGATGTCATTCAAAACGACATAATCAACGCTCGCATTCAAGGAGCAGATAATTGAATACATAAGGTCATGAGCGCGAGGTCTCAGCAGTCCTTCACTCTGGAGAGTGACCGCGATTGCATCAGCTTCAACTTTGCCAATCCAGATAGGCAGGCATCGCTCCCCCTTCTTTTCTTTTACAATCACAACACGCTGATTATTCTGAGGGTTCAACCGGATACTTTCTATGATCATCTCTATCATGCTGGTTTTCTCCTGCTCCTAATTGTAGCAAAAAATATTCCCCTATGCTACAGGGAATACTCGATTACACCACAGTAGATAACACCAAAAATATTAGCAGCCGGAACGAGTTCCGGCTGAGCCTCAATACGGCAAGGCATGAGACAAAATTCGGCTCGATATTGCCTGTCGTATCGGAGATTGACAATCGCATTGTGAGTATATACTATGTATACATGTAGATCATCATATTGCGATGATCAAGATTTACAAACAATACTGGAGGGAATCAACTGATTACCCGGAAGACCTTCAGAAAAATGAGGAGAAAACAGTGTTAATCCATAAGCAATGCCCTAAATGCCACGGAAATATTTACCTCAGCGCGGACTATTACGGCAGATACGAACAATGCCTGCAATGCGGTTATATCAACGACCTGAACTCAACCGATGAGCATAAAAAAAGCGCAGCGCAGGTTAAAGAAAAATCACTGGCATAACAGAATTGCCTTTGTTGTATACACTCTGCTTATAGTCCGTATTCTTTCCATCTCTGTTCGACCAGTATCTCGGTTTCAGGTCGGGAATAATGGCATTCTGGAGCATACCTTCTGTTACCCCATTCCTTTCTGACAGGATGTAGCTCCCAATCCGTAGTGGCATCAATCAGCAGCTTTTTCTGAATACTTGCCCCGTAGGCCAGTTCATCCCTCAATTCATAAGGCACCATTACGTCTATGGGTGATCCTATATATTCCGGGAATACTACCAGTCCTCTTTCAAAATCCGTCTTACCATGCATGGCGGCGATCAGTGCATCAGTGTTGTGGATGTCCACATTCTCTTCAACCACTATCACCATGTTGAAGTGATGTCCGGCGAATTTAGAACCCCAAAGAGCCGCAGCTATTTGCCTGGCCTGTCCCTGGTAAGTCTTATGAATCTTGACTGCTGTTAACAAACCCACCTGAAGGTCCAGCACTCCCGGGATTTCCAGCATATCCAGCGTATTCCAGGTTACTACCGTCATCATTGTACCGATAACGGTCTTCAGCTCATCACTGGTACCTCCGTCCGTTCCATTCAAAGTGCCGCGGAAAACGGGATCATTGCGATAGGTTATGCACTCGACGTTCACTACAGGTCGTTTTCTGGCTTCTCCATAGTGACCGGAGCCTTCTCCAAACGGCCCTTCCATTTCGAATGTGGCGGGGTCCGTTGAAATAGTGCCTTCAACCACTATTTCAGCATAAGCAGGCACTTCAATATCGGATGTCTCGCACTTTACAAGCTCAATGGGAGATTGCCTCAACGCTCCGGCCAGATCGTACTCACGGCCGACAATCGGCACACCTGCTGTGGCAATTAAAGTTGGGTCATATCCATAGACAAATGCCACAGGCATAGGTTTTCCCATTGCCTTATACTTTTCAAAGGTTATACCCCAGTCTTTCATGGGGATTAAAAGAACGCCAATTTTGTTCTTGCTGAGGATCATCCCGCGGTAAATGCCTACGTTATTGATGCCGGTGTCGGGGTCACGGGTAACCGCACCGAAAAAGGTATTGATATAGCGTCCTCCATCCAGAGGGTGCCACTTGGGAACCGGGATCTGGAAAAGGTCGACATCCCTGTCCCTGAGAATATTTTCTTTAACCGGACCGGTATGAACCCTTGTCGGAGCTATGGGATTCCGGATCCTCTCCTTTATGGTCTTAATGACTTCGGCTGCTACGGTATTTTTAGGCAGGCCGAGCATCATATTTACCCTGGATGGCGTCCCCAGGCCATTGGCAAAGAGCTTTCCTGAAAAGGTATTTTCATGGCCCTTGATATTTTCGAATAACAGAGCTGGCCCGTTTTGCTTATAAACTCTCCTGGTAATTTGAGATATTTCATCATCCCAATCTACTTTTACCTTTACTCTTTTCAGCTCTCCTTCAGCTTCAAGTTGAGCAATCCATCCCCGTAAATCCCGAGAAGACACTATACTTCCTCCCCAATCGATATTTTTAACCCGGCTGCCGGCTTTGTTGAAGACATTTATTTAGGCTTGTCTACTGCTTCAAATACATCTCCGGCTCTCTCCGGCGGGCATTAAGCCTCATTTCAAACTGAGGAAGAAAAGCCAGGAATTTCTCATCCGTCACCTGTTTGGCAGATGCAGGACAGATCTTGATACACCTGAAGCAGCGCAGACATTTTGCTGAATCTATGATCTTGGAATTATCCCTGTCAATAGCCCCCCACGGGCATTTCTCGGCACACAGGCCGCAGTCAATACATTCTTCTGTTGTCACTATTTCAGGATAAGTGGGATGAGGACCTGGATTTGAAGGATCATAACCCTTAAGAGCAGAGGGATAATTGCCTTTCAGTATCAAACTGCCTCCAGCATCCGCGGAGATTGAATCCAGGATCCGCCTCCCGAAGCTGTTGGCAATAGCCAGATCATTTTCATCAGGGCGTCCGCTGGCAATATTATTGCTGAAAGTATGCTCACCAATAAAGGCAGCGCCCGCCATCACTCTGAAACCGCGCTCTTCGAGCCGCTCCTTGAGTTCTATAAGGGCATCATCGTACTCACGATTTCCATACATTACCAGAGCTACAGCAGGAGTTGTGTGTCCGGTAAGGCCAGAGAAAAATTCCTCCAGATTCCTCGGCAATCTTCCTCCATAGACAGGGAGGCCTACAACAGCCAGCTCATCCTTTTTAAACACACGATCGACTGATTTCCTTGATTCCGGTTCTGTCAGATCAATTTTTTCCACCGGAATTCCGGTCCCTTTAGCCAGAGCCATAACAGCTTTTTCCGTTGTCCCGGTAGGACTGAAATATATCGCATGAGCTCTTTTTACAGACAACTACATCCCCCCGGACCGCTTCTCCAACTGTTCGGCCTTACAGGTGCTTTATTGTTTACTACTTTAGTGGATGGACTGAGACCTGTCAAGGACTTTTTCCTGCTTCCTGTGGTAACAGGTTTGTTAACTATACCCGTGCAAAAATCCAGCATATAGCTTGTATGGCAGATGCAACGGACTTATAATTGGATCATTCAGGGTCATCTTGTGAGCGGAAAGGCAATTACGTTGAACAAATCAGGCACAGGCAGATATCTGGAAATCGCCTCAGGCGTATATTGCCTTGAAGCAGGAAAAGGATTCAGCCGTTCCAATGTTTATTTCGTACGGTCGGGAGCATCCTGGGTACTGATTGATGCTGCGTCACAAAAATGCGGACGGTTGATTCAGAAAACGGCGGAGCGGTTGTTCGGAACGAATACTCGGCCGGCTTCAATTCTGCTGACACACGATCACCCTGATCACGCAGGATCAGCCCTCGAACTGGCCTATTTCTGGAAATGCCCGGTTTATGTGCATCCCGTTGAATTGCCCCTGGCAACTATCGGAGATCTTGCGACTGTTGAAAAGTATGCCAACCCGCTTGACCGCCACATCGTCCTTCCTCTGCTGCATTTGATGCCTCATCAAAAAGTTGAAGCAATTCTTGCGAAATCAAGCCTCAAAGGTGCCGTCCAGGGATTTGATCCGTCCGCTGCTATTCCAGGCTTTCCGGACTGGCTGTGCATTCCATGCCCCGGTCACACACCCGGCCATATCGCCTTTTTCAGACCTGGAGACCGGTTATTGATCACAGGTGATGCCGTTGTGACAGTTGACCTGAACTCTCTCCCCGGATTGATATTTTGGGCTTTAAGGATTAAAAAACAGCGGATTTCCGCACCACCCTGGTATTCGACATGGGATAAACAAATGGCAAAGGACTCTATCAGGATACTGGCAGGCCTCAAACCGCATATTCTGGCTTCAGGGCATGGTCTTCCAGTAGTGGGTAAATCAGTCGAAGCAGATCTGCGGTCTCTGGCGGATCGTTTTACCGGCTCTCACCCAAAATAGCCTGCGGGAAAGACACCCGCCGGCCGTCCAGCAACCGGAAAAAGACGTTGCATCATTTTTGATGACAGAAGCCTGTATGCCCAGTTGTTCGGAAAGGTTGTGCAAGAAGGCTGCAAAATAAAAACCGGCCATAGCAACAACCCTTACCCGGGTAAATTTACTATGACCGGCAATGCTTTTTGTTCTGCCTCAGCCCGTTTTATTCCCATATTTTCGGGCATCGGGACCAATCTCCTTGAAACCCTAGTGTTTGATAGACCTTCCACCGTCCTGGGCAATAACCTGGCCGGTGATGTAGCTGGAGGCGTCCGAAGCCAGCAATACAGCCAGCCCGCCCAATTCACTGGGTT
>CAYLVC010000233.1:0-5175 GCA_964387005.1 uncultured Dehalococcoidales bacterium
GATGATGATTTTAACAAGGTCGGCGCCGCGTTTGAAATCTGGCTGGATAAAACCTACTCGATAGATGTTTCAGGAACAGGCCAGCCCTCCGAAGGCACCGTGTTGGCAGTGTGCTTCACGTTTGCCGATAACAAGGTTTCTCTGAGTTTGCAGGGCGGGCCGTCTTAACGCTTTACTTTGAGAAGGTACTCTCTGATTTGACCGCAGGTAAAATATCACTCAAAGGAGGAAATGCTTGGAACCTCATTTAACTATAACAGGTGCCCAGCTTATTAACTCAATAATTAATGCGGTGCCGGGTTTGATAGTCTGGATTGTGGCGATAGTCTTATCCATCGTTTTATCCAAGAGGAATAGTGGCAGGCCTGAGCGCTTCATGATAATAGGTTCTTGTTTGATGCTTATAGGAACGATATTAAGTATACCTAAACCGCTCATTGCAGACTACCTGACTCAAAGTAGTTTGAATAATGTCAGCGCAGCTACAGTCATTTCGGGGATCAGCCTGTTTTTGGGACTTATCAGCCTGGTGGGAATAATATTCCTTTTCATTGCTATATGGAAGAAGTTTAATGGAAGCACCAAAGCAATTACTACAAGCTGAAGGAATGAGAATAGTATGGGTTGGGGAAGAATGTTACTGCTGGGAAACTGGGGCCAGCAGATAGATATCGAGGATCAGAGGCAGGAGATTGAGGAACTTCGCACCAGATTGGATGCCGGGGCCAGGGCGGGAGACGCAACGCTGAAGAGCCGGGTAGCTGAACTGGAGAAGGAGAATAGCGAACTCAGACTATACCTGGCGTCCCTTATCAGGTATTTGGGACACAAGGGAGTACTGCGCCAGGATGAGTTCCGCAAGCTAGTGGAAACCATCGACATAGAGGATGGTAGCGCCGACGGCGGCTACAACGGTAAAATCACCAAATAAGGGAGACGAAATGAGAAAACTTGTTCTTTCCAGAATGACGACGCTCGGTTTGAGCCTTTGTATAGTTCTGACTCTGGTTTTTCTGCTCGGGTGTTCAAAAGATAATACTTTAATTTCCCCAAAAATAGATGAACTATCTCTGGCTGATATGTGGAGTGCAGTTATGCAAACAACCGGCGTGCAAGAACCGGATAATGCTTATTTGGAATCCATGAAACTCCGAGCCAGAGACGGAAAAATACAGCACTTGGATTTTGCTTTTTATACATCCGACGAATCCGGGGTGACCATGTACAATATCTTTTTCAATGAAAAAGGAAAACTGGACTGGTTTTCCGGCCAGATTAAGAACGGCGGCAATATGCCGTTGTCTTTAAACCCGGAGATAGTATTTGCCCAGATAGACAGGTTTGGCTTGATTAATATTAGACCCGACGTGTCCGGTTTTACCATCGAGGTAAGAAAACAGACAAACGTACAGTTTATTGACGGACTATTCCCGCTCTATCATCTGGAAGACGGTAAATTAGCCCCCCTTGCACTTGTGAAACTGAGCAGCGATCGTCCCGGTTTACCCATCCAGATAGGCAGCATCGCGAGAACTGTACCGCGTGAGAATATTTATGAAACTTACACGCTTCCTGAATACTGGTTCCTCAGCGAGGACCTGGAAAGGGCAGAAACGGTAGAGTACTTGGAGGATTAAACGAAATCAAAAACTGGATTAAAAACGAAGGGAGAAGCATTTTGAAGTTACATTGGTTGATTGGCGTTGCTCTTTTGATTAGCGCGGTAGGCATCTCAGGCTGCCAGAAATCAAGCGAGACTCCACCTGATATTTTTACTGCCACATATGCACTTGAGGATGGAAGGAATTTCAGTATCAGCGGTAAAAGCAACGGTATGCCTGGGGAGCAGTCGGAATATACGCTGAAAATCAACAACAATGATGAACGCTGGCAAGGCGAGTATTATATCCTTCTTGTTGACAGCGACTCCATCATCCAGGAAATCAGGCACGGCGAACTCGATATTTTCGGCGGGGGAGGCATACAGGAGCCAGTAAACGTGGAGTTCCCCAAAGATTATACCGGAGCGCTGGGCTTGTGCGTTTTTATCCCGCAACACGGCAGTCTCATTTCCACGCTGTCTATCGGCGTTGAAAACGCGATGGCCACAAGCTGGCCGGACATCACCCGCCTAGTTCCATCGGGCAAAGCAGGCAGCTAGTAATTAATCCAGATGAAACTTGGCGAGGTAAATATGGGAAATAGCATTAGAATGGTCATAAACTTAAAGATACTCAGATTGACCTTATTGATTTGTACCCTCATCTGGCTATCGGTCGGGCTGTCACTGAACTTGTCGAGAGGATATGTTATCGGTTCCAGTGTAGGTATGATAATCGGTATAGGTTTGGGATATCTAATTTTGAAAGCGATAATCGGTAAAAATACAATATCTTAATCATACCAAACTAAACAGAAGCAAATTTCACGTGTCTTAAATATTTTCCGCTAAGTTTGTTCGGTTTTGGTTTCCTCAAGCATTACCATATATAGAAGTATGAAAGGAACGCTGGTTTTGGAAGAAACCTCAATCATAGCTCTGGTAAGGGAAGGCAACGCCGATGCCTTCGTTGATATCGTGGAGCATTACCAGGCTCCGATTCAGCGATATCTTTTTCGTTTGACCGGAAACATTGAGTTAGCGCAAGACCTGGCGCAAGATACCTTTATCCAGGCATACAAGGCTATTCTCAAAACCAATGCTGATATCTTGTTTAAAGCCTGGCTCTATCGTATCGCTACCAATAATGCCTACCAGAGCCACCGTCGGAAGAGGCTGATATCCTTCGTTCCCCTTTCTGGTTTGAATAAGGAGGAGGAAACATCGGCTGAAGACTGGGCTGAAGAATCCAATGAAACCATGGCAATACAAGAAGCATTAAGAAAGGTGCCTAAAGAACAAAGGTCATGTCTGGTATTGCATCTGGTGGAGGGTTTCAAATACCGGGAAATCGCGGAAACCTTGAACATCTCGGAAGATGCTGTAAGGATGCGTGTTGTTAGAGGAAAAGAAGCTTTCCAGCAAGCATACCGGGGAGGTGAGGTCAAATGAAATGCAGAGATTTGAAGGAATTGCTGTCGGCTTATGCAGATGGTGAGCTTTCCCGTACTCAGAGGGAGTTTGTCGAGGAACACTTGGCCGGGTGTGCTGAGTGCCGGGCTAGTCTGGAAAGATACCGGGAAGTAAACCGGGAAGTCGGATCTCTTAAAGAGATACCTGCTCAAGCTGATATAAAGGGTGCCACAATGGCAAGAATCAAAGGAGAGCAAAACGTGAAACCAATTCGTAAATGGCTACGCCCGGTACTGGCGGCTGTTCCGTTGGCAGCAATCCTGATAGCTGTTGCTATATTGCAGCCATGGAGTACTTTTCCAGGTACACAGACAATTATAGCTAAGGCATATGCAGCAACAACTAGCGTGCAAACTTATCGATTAAGCATTTCTGTTTTCTCTGTTTCCGATCAAGTGGCACTTGTTGAAGCTGAATATTCTTCTCCAGATCGCTACCAGGTCCGCACAATTGAAGGCGAACGGGTTGAAGAGTTCATTATTGTCGGAGACAAGCAATATGTTAAAGACACCAGCATGTCTAAAAACATGATTAAAGCCGCTGTAGCAGGATTTTCCTCTTTTCTAGATAAAAAAGAGACTCTGGGTCTGATGAACTCGCTCACTGACATTCAAAAACTGCCAGATGAGAAGATAGAAGATACCAGGTGCCTGCATTACAAAGGCCGGGTGGATATGGAAAAGCAAATCGCCGAGACAAAGCGCTCAATGCAAGAAACGCGAGATAAGTATGGTGCCGACCATCCTTCTGACGAGGAAATCGATGCAAATTTAGCGTCGATGCGTGATATCAATATCGAAATCGAGCTCTGGATTGGCCAGAATGATGATATACTTCGCCAGATGAAGATATTGCAACAAGTTCCTGGCCCGGAAGGACAAACGCTGACTTCGATCAAGATATTTAAATATTACGATGTCAATACACCGATTACGATTGAACCTCCGCTGGATACCCAGGGAGATTTACTTCCAGACTGGCAGATAGCCGGCAGTATCACGCCAGATCCGAAAGAGTCGATTTTTAGTTCCCAGATTGAATCCAGCATCGGCACCCAACCGGGCTATGATGATTATGCTCACCAGAGGATCACTTTCAAGGTCGCTATCAAAAACGTGAGCTCGGAGACATTGAAGAATGTACAGGTGGTGCTTTCCTCCATGGCTACTAATGACGAAACAAAACCCATGATATTGGAAGCGCAACCGGAAAATCCAGTTCAGGTTGATTTCGCGCCCGATGAGACCAGGATCTACAATCTTGCCTGGAATTATAACCCCGGCGATTTATCTAAAATGGAAATTATCGGTTTTGTTAACCAGACTACCATCATGGTTAAATTTACCACTCAGGATGAAAGAGAGTTGACTCAATTGATTTACCCGAATACATCTGGCGCACCCAAAATACCTTTTCCAAGCCCGCAGACAGAATAGTGCTGGGCTTAAACTGAACTGGCAAGAATCAATCAATGATTTCCATAAAAGGATGGGTTAAAAAGTGAAATTGAAAATTATTTTCTTGATTTGTGGTCTTTCCATTATGGTCAGTTTTATTGGATGTTCCTCAACAATGCGCCCTGCAATGGAAATAACTTATGAATTACCTTATGAGGATTTTATAACAAGAGGTCAACATCTCAATTTCATGACTGATTCTGCTATCGTTGGTGATACACTGGTGATTACTCTTGGCTCCAACCCTACCACAGGATTCATATGGCCAGATATAGCACAAATTAGCAATCAGGATATTTTGAAACAGACAGATCACAAATTTATATCTTCTAGCCAAACAGAAGGTGTGGGTGCTTCTGATAAAGATATTTGGACATTCAAGGTTACCAAGGCAGGTACCGCCACAATATTAATGAATTATAGCCGACCTTGGGAAGGGGTAGATAAAGAGGAGTGGACATTTAAAGCGATCATCACCGTAAGGTAAACAGGAACTTCGATTGCAAACTAGTATTGATAAATATAAGCATGTGAGAGGAAACATCCCAATGTTTTTCAAAAGTGACATTCTTGTAGATTGTGATTTAACGAAAAGATATTACGTTACCCCAGAAGAAGTGACATTTCTTGAAATTCTGTCTTCAT
>CAYLVC010000234.1:0-5163 GCA_964387005.1 uncultured Dehalococcoidales bacterium
AGGATAGCCAGAAGGCCAGTCCGGGATGCCTGCGGTTCACATCCCAGAGAATAAAGGCGGCCACAAGCACCCCTGCAATTTTGATGATGATAAGTTTTGGATCACCCGCGATTCCAACCAGAAAAGGGTTAGACTCACGGGCGATATCCTTATGCACCAGAATATTGGTTACCACACCGTCAGCTACCACCATAACCATTAAAGCGGCAAGGATGTATTTTATCCTTTTTTGGCCTGACGGATGGTCGGTTTTTTCTATTTAATCACCTTCAGCATTTCTTTAAACACAGGGTTTTGCGCTGTTTGCAAAAGCTCATACAGGGCCATCTCTGAGACTGTCAATTTAGCGCCCTCAATTTGTAGCCGGTTCAGTGTAACATCACGGTTTCTGACTGACCTGGAAGAGACAACATCAGCTACTACCTGGACTTCGTAACCGGAGTCCAGCAGCTCCAGTGTGGTCTGGTATACGCAAATATGAGCTTCTATGCCGCAGATCAGAACCTGCTTGCAGTTCAGGTCTACCAGAGCCTGCTGGAAACCCTTCTCCCGGCAGCAGCTGAAGCTGAATTTGGATACGGGTTTAACCCCGGGCAGGCACTGCATAAGTTCGGGCATAGTAGGTCCCAGTCCTTTGGGATTTTGTTCAGTCAGGATCACGGGGACACCCAGTACCTGCACACCTTTAGCCAGTTTTTGGGCATTTTCCAATAAGGCCTCTTTCTCATGCATTACATTCCAGAGTTTACCCTGGATGTCGATTATTACCAGGACGGTATTTTCTGGTTTCAACATTATAACAACTCCTTAAAATCAGTTATTTGTGTATCATACTGGAACCGCCGGAGATGCTGGTATTGCTAAAAAGCGGATTCCCCAGGTAAAAGATCTTGGAAGCACCATTCAATACCACGTCAAACCTGCCGGCTACATCCAGGACTGCTTCAGAGGCTTCATCCAGTTTGACCTGGGCATTAATCAGGCTTAATTTTTCCAGGTCAAGTTTACTGGCGGAACACTCCAGTTCCAATTTCATAGCTGAGCCGGATAAGATGACCCGGCTGGATTTTGAGATATGGAAGTGGGTGATTATGGCATCCAGATCGCCGGTCAGGACGCAGTTGTCGGAAAGGAAAAGAGTGAAATCCGAGACCGATTTGAATCCCGTGAAGTTGGCTCTAACCCCTTCTGACAGGTTCAAACTGGTAATATCCGGCATCGTTATGCGCACTTTTAAACTTGTCGGGAAAAAAGTAGCCGGGGCTTCGATTCGAATTTTCAGTGTCCTGCGTTCCAGTGAAATCAGCAGGCGGTTGATCAGGTTTTCATCGGTGCTGACAGTGACCTGATAGGTGTCAGCCCGGCTGATTTCCAGGTTGAAAGGACCCCGGACATTGATGCTGTTGAAATCGACAACCTTCAGGTTTTGGTCAATGATATTTCCCGAACCGTTCATCGAGCTGCCTGCCCTGGAACAACCCGGTATCAAAATACCCAGGATTATGCAGCAAAATGCCAGTACTAAATAGCGGTATATTTGCCTATTGCTCATATTGATGCTCTCATTTATAAACACTAAATATGGTAGCAGGAATCCAGTAAATAGTCGAATCCAGGATGCCGTCTTCTTTAAATATCATACCTGATACCGCATAATAAGTAGTAGGTAACAGATATCGTCCGGCCTGTTATTGCCTGTAGAGTCATTACAGGCGGGAGTTGCTGTCAGGCAATACAGCTCCATGACATTTTAACTTTTGGAGAAAATAGATGAGTACTCTCAGCATAATTTATCTGGTATTGCTGGTGATCTGCATTTTTGCTTCAGCCTTTTTTTCTATTTCTGAGACGGCCTTTATCTCACTGCAAAGATTCAAGCTGGAGCGATTGCTGGAAAAAAAGACCAGGGGTGCAAACCTGGTTGCCTCGCTGGTGAAGCACCCGGAAAAGCTGTTATCCACGATACTACTGGGCAACAACTTTTTCAATACGGCAGCATCCACTCTGGGCACAATACTGGCGATAGAATACTTTGGAGCTAGCGGTGTGCTGGTAGCCACATTCGCTGTTACAGTTATATTACTGGTGTTCGGGGAGACGCTTCCCAAGACCACAGGAGCCCGTCATGCTGAAGCAGTTACCCTGAAACTGGCCAGACCGGTTAAGACTATTTCAATAATATTCAGTCCTTTTGTTTTTGTCTTGAGCCGGTTAGCAACTGCCTTTGGCAAACTGATAGGGGCTCGTTCCCTGGGAGGTTCCCTGGTCAGTGAAGAAGAAATTCTGACCATGATCAATGTTGGCAGCCGGGACGGAACGGTACAAAAAGATGAAGCTGAAATGCTGCATAAGGTTTTTGAATTCGGCGACCGCCCGGCGCGTGAGGTTATGGTACCCCGCACGGAGGTTGTCTGGATAGAAAAGGGTACAAGCATCGCGGATTTTTTGAAAATATACATTGAGCACCCGCTGAACCGTTATCCCGTATTTGAGGAAGAGAGGGATAATGTTACAGGTATTTTATCGGCAAAAGATGTATTGATGAGCCTGGCGAAAGGTAACAATGAGAGTGAGGAGACGATTGACGGTCTGATCCGTCCGCCCTATTTTGCTCCGGAAGGGAAACGCATCGGGGAACTCCTGACCGAGATGCGAGATAACAACTATCATATGAGCATTATTGTGGACGAGTATGGTGGAACCGCAGGTATTATTACCCTGACTCAACTGGTAGAAGAGATCGTGGGTGACGTCAAGGACGAATATTCAGCAGCGGAGAAGGACTTCGAAATAATTGATGACTATAATTTTCAGATCGATGGTGCAATGCGGGTTGAAGATGTGAATGATGAAATGAATCTGGGTTTGCCCATAGGAGATTATGAGACGGTGGCTGGTTTTATCCTTAAATTACTGGGACATATTCCCAGGACAGGAGAGCATCTCCGTTACAAGAACCTTAAAGTTGTGATAACTCGCATGAATGGTGTTAAAATAGAGGAAATATTGATCACAAAGGAAAAACATGCAACGACTGCGGATAAAGTTTAGTCGGGGACCTGAAATCAAGTTTATCTCACACCTGGATATCGTGCGTTTATGGCAGCGGGCTTTCAACCGGGCGGGAATTGAAATTGCCTATTCGACCGGTTTTTCACCCCATCCCAGAATATCCCTGGCAGCTCCGCTTCCGCTGGGTGTAACCAGTGAAGCCGAGTTGATGGACATTTTCTGTATTAAGGGCGTAGCCCCCCATTATTTTGTTTCGGCGGTTAATCAGCAGCTCCCGTCCGGAATGACCGCGGATAAGGTCTATCCGCTGGCAGCCGATCTGCCCTCTTTGCAGTCACAGATCAGCCATGCAGAATACAGGGTGGAAATGGACAAAGCCAGCGGTCCGCAGGATATCAAAGCAGCTGTGGCCGGTTTACTGGCCCTGGAGCGTCTGCCCTGGCAGCACCAGCGCGATACGGGACCGCACCAGTATGATTTACGGGTGTTGATAGAAAGCATCCGGATAATAGACTGGGAGTCTTCCCCGGGGGTTCTGGGGATGATGCTGCGCAGCGACAGCAACGGTTCAGGCCGTCCTGAGCAGGTTGCGGCAGCCCTGGGTTTTACACAAAGGCCGAAGTCTATTCACCGGACACAAATATTACTGAACAAGAAATAAGAGAGGTCCCGGGGGCTTTAATCTCTTTTTTTCGATAAGCCGGGGGAACGTTAAAACGTTAACCGCTCCTTCTGGGTGAGGTTATTACAGAATGCCCTCCGGCGGTCTCTTTACTGGCGGATCTCTGTTTGCGGGGCATCATTAATCCGTAAACAGCAATACCGGAGGAACAGATAATGGCTCCCAGGATAATGGCCACATAGTATGTACCCGTGGTATCCCGGATAAAACCGCCGGCCAGGGGTCCCAGTATACCCGCTATGCCATAAGCTACCGAAACTGCCGGGTAGACGATATCCAGACGGGCAATACCCCAATAATCCGAAACATCCGCGGCATAGGTAACAAAATTGGCGCCGAAACTCAGTCCCAGAAATAGCGTCAGCAGCATGAAAAAGATATCGTTGCTGGAACCAAACAGCAGCAAAAGCATAAAGCCTGTCAGCAACGTCAAAGACAACATAACCGCCATTTTCCCGCCGATCATATCATGTACCTGTCCCCAGAGGATTCTTCCGGCGGCGTTTCCGATGGAAAAAAGGCTGATAGCCAGGACTGCCGCGTAGGGACCGACACCGGTGGACTGGCCAATGGGGTTGAGGTTGCCGTTGAAGAGCAGTCCGGCGAATGTCCCGGCGAAAAAGACATAAAACAGTATCCAGAAGCGTTTATCGGTCAGCATTTTTCTGTATTCCACCCTGGATTCAAGGGGATTGGGATGATACCAGGATGGTACTGTTAAAACCAGGGCTCCGGCCAGAAAAAGGACGCCGTATACTATACCGACCGTGCGGAAGATGTCCATGACATGCCAGCCGTTAGCTATCAGGGGACGAGCAATCTGGGAGAGCAGAATAGCGCCGCCACCGAATCCTGAGACAGCCAGTCCGGTAGCCAGGCCTTTATTGTTCGGAAACCATTTTACCAGGTTATTAAGCACGGTAACGTAGCCGAAGGCCATGCCGATGCCGGAGAGGAGGCTCATGCCGGCGATGAGCATAACAAGGTTCCCGTTGGAAAAAGAAGCTACCATGTATCCGGAAAAGAAAAACAGGGCTCCGATAACAGCGCTAATCCTGGGACCGTACCGGCGCAGGACCTTGTTGACGAAAAGCATGCCAATGGTGAAAAGAGCAATTATCAACCCGTAAACAAGCTGCGTCTGGGTGGTAGAAAACCCGAATTCGGACTGCAGGGGGGCAACAAATATGCTCCAGGCGTAAACCGCTCCGCTGCAAAGCATGATCAGGATCGAAGCAGAGATAATCGCTGCGTAGCGGAAGGTGGAGACCCTTGTTTTTTGACTGTTCTGCGTATTAGCGGACATTGGTTGCCTCCGTTGCCAACCGAACAGGCCGGAATACATTGTGTGACGTAGGTCACAGTGTGACTTATATCACACTTTCATATTATTACATGTCCGGAAGGGCGTCAACCATCGTATGAGTACAGGCTTTGTGCCGTGGAATTGATTTGAAAACAGGTACTGT
>CAYLVC010000235.1:0-5145 GCA_964387005.1 uncultured Dehalococcoidales bacterium
TTAGCTTCGAATTTAATAATTCGATTTAAGGTAATGGCTCTAATCTAGCTTTAGGCTACTTTACCTCCATTGGTCTAATACAAGAATTTTGAGTCTATTTTAGACCTAAATAGTTACAGATAAGCGTCGATAACATGTTTGAGACTGATAACATCCAAGTTACAATATAGGTATAGGACTTAAGGCAAGGAGGAACACCATGTTCTTTAATAATGCCTCGGATCTGTGGAGGATTCTCATAGTAGGAATACTGGAGCCGGTGGGATTCGAACCCGCTACCTCTTGAATGCAAATCAAGCGTTCTCCCGAGTGAACTACGGCCCCTTTTATACCCGCCGTAGTTAACCATGAACTACGGCCCCTTTTCTACCCGCTGTAGTTAACCATGAACTACGGCCCCTTTTCTACCTGCCGTAGTTAACCGTGAACTACGGCCCCATGCTCTGCAGTACCTCTCTAATCTACCAAAATCAGGCTGGATTATCAAGTTCCCACGTTATACAATTAATCTTACCAGATGTTATCGGATGGATGAATATGCGCAAAACAATCCGGGACCTTGTTATTACGCTGGTGCTGGCTGCCCTGGTTTTCCTGCTTGTACGCTTTGTACTGGGCAACTATACCGTTGCCGGTGAGAGCATGGAGCCCGGACTGCAAAAAGGCCAGCAATTACTGATTTTCCGCCCGGCTTACGCCTGGGCATCTCCTCAACGCGGTGATATCGTCTTTTTCCGCACACCGGAAGGAAATCCCTTCCAGCTAAAACGGGTCATCGGCCTCCCCGGCGACATGGTTGAGGTCCGCGCCAACTCCGTCTACATAAACAATATTCGTCTGTCTGAACCTTACCTCAGCGAGCCGCCGGAATACACCCTCAAACCCTTCAGCGTACCGCCGGACAACTACTTTATCCTGGGCGACAACCGCAACAACAGCAGCGATTCCTCTTCAGGCTGGACAGTGCCCGAAAAGAATATCCAGGGCCGGGCCTGGATCGTGATCTGGCCTCCCTCAAAATGGAGCGGCGCCGGACACTATTATCTGGACCCGCAATTGAATCCTTCCGCTTCACCCTGAACTCAAAAATGGTACGACCGGCACCCTTGGAGTATAATTGAATCTGAAGCATACTGGGAAGGAGCAGAAATGAAAGGCTTTTTACGCGAGTTGTTTATCACGCTGGGTCTGGCTGTGGTCATTTATCTGCTCCTCCAGCTGGTTATCCAGAGCAGCATCGTCAATAATATCAGTATGCAGCCAACGCTGGTAGAGGGACACCGGCTCATCGTAGGCAAGGCCGCCTACTGGTTCGGTGAACCTCAACGGGGCGATATCGTCGTGGTCCACCCGCCGATTGAGACCTCCGTGGAATATGTTAAAAGGCTTATTGGTCTCCCTGGTGATACCGTCGAAGTGAAAGGCGGTAAAGTCTATGTCAATGGCACGGAGCTGATTGAGCCCTACATAAAGGAACCCCCCAGATCGACTTTCCACCTTTATACAGTGCCTGAAAATCGCTATTTCCTGATGGGCGATAATCGCAATAACAGCAACGATTCCCGCAGCGGCTGGACGGTCACAAGACAGGACATCGTTGGCAAAGCATGGCTGCGCATCTGGCCGCTGGATAAATGGGGGCTGGTGGGCAACTATCCCCTGGAGCAGCAATTGCCTGCTGCCAGCGGAAACGCCTCAGCCGGTTCCAACTAGATCGATTGCCCACGTGTAAAGTATAATAAGAGAGAAAATCAGAGTCAAAGGAAAACATCGTTCGTGAAAGGTTTTATCAAGGAACTGTTTATCACACTGGGTTTAGCCCTGGCCATCTTCCTTGTACTCCAGACTACCATTCAAAGCAGTATTGTCGACGGCAGCAGTATGGAACCCGGACTGAAAGACAGCCAGCGGTTGATTGTTATCAAGGCCGCTTATCATTTTAAAACACCTGAAAGGGGCGACATCATCATCATTCATCCCCCGGTAGCCCCCCAGAATCAATGGGTTAAACGCATCATCGGTCTCCCCGGAGATTCCGTTGAAGTTAAAAACAGAACTGTTTATGTCAACGGTATTCCCCTGGATGAGCCTTATATCAATGAACGTCCGGAATATACTCTGGCCCCTTACCAGGTCCCGGAGAACAACTATTTTGTACTGGGAGATAACCGCAACGCCAGCTCGGACTCTCACCGCCGCTGGACGGTGGAAAGAGAAGATATTGTAGGAGAAGTCTGGCTGCGCTTCTGGCCTTTGAGCAGCTGGGGCATAGTTGAAGGATATCCGCTGGAACTCCAGGTTTCGGACCAATAACCGGCACAAAGGAATACTTAGGAGTGCTTAAATGACATCTGAAGTCGAGCAGCTTTTTGAAAAATCCGGAGCAGTCTTAAAAGGACATTTTTTACTGGCGTCGGGGCTGCATTCCCCGGTATACTGGGAAAAATTCCAGGTGCTGCAATATCCTCAATATACCCAGGAACTGTGCCGTATGATGGCCGACCATTTCCGCCATTCCGACATCCAGGTCGTAGCCGGACCGACTACCGGCGGTGTTATCCTGGCTTTCGAAACAGCCCGGCAGCTCGGACTCAGGGGGATCTTCGCCGAAAAGAAAGAAGGCAGTTCCGAAAGGGCTTTCAGGAGGGGTTTCACCATACATCCCGGGGAAAGAGTGCTGCTGGTGGATGACATTCTGACTACCGGGGGATCGGTTCGGGAAACCATTGCCGCTATTAAACAACTCCAGGGCAACCTGATTGGTGTGGCCGTCATGGTGGACCGCTCAACCATTCCGATAGATTTCGGAGTACCTTTATTCAGCTGCCTGCGTACAGCCGCCATCACCTATAAACCGGAGGAATGTCCCCTCTGCGCCGCCGGCCTCCCGCTGACCAAACGCGGCAGCAGCTAATTATTCAGCCGTCATAATCCGGTTTTTGCCGGACTTCTTGGCCGCATACATGGCTTTGTCCGCTTTGCCCAGGACCTCTTCAACCGATATCCCATGGACAGGATATCCTGCCACCCCGATGCTGACGCTGCAGTATATGTCCTCACCCCTGATGGATATTTTGCAGGCGTTGGCCTCACTCCACAGTCTCCTGGCAAGTACCAAGGCCTGCTCCTGGCTGCATCCCGGCGCTACCATTACAAACTCGTCTCCCCCGGTGCGGGCCGCAATATCGCTTTTGCGGGATACCCGCCTGATAACTTCCGCGAATTCCTTAATTAGACGGTCGCCGTAGTTGTGACCGTGACGATCGTTCACCGTCTTGAGATTGTCTATATCCATGCTTATTACCGAAAAGACCGATTCTTCCCTCTGTGCCCTGGACAGTTCTCGTTCCGTTTCTTCCAGTAGATAACGCCGGTTATAAAGCCCGGTAAGTCCGTCGGTAAAGGCCATTTCCACCGTTTTTTCGTAGAGCAGGGCATTATCGATAGCTATACCGATCTGGCTGGCAATTAGTTCAAACAACTGGGTTTCTTCATCCGGGGCCTGCCGCTGGCAGTCGCTGCCCACGCAGATCACACCCTTGATCCGGTCCCGGGCAAATACCGGCACTGAGCAAAGAGACCATAGATTATCCCTCTCCAGGATAGCCGGATCGAACCTGGGATCATAATAGGTAGGGTCCAGCACCAGAGAAAGACCCGTTATCGCCACCCTTCCAATAAATCCCTTGCCCAGCCTTATCCTGGACATTCTTTTGACAAACTCATCGGAAAACCCGCGGTGAGAAATCAGGTCCAGACTGTCGGAATCTGCGGGAAGAAAGAAAAAGGCCACCGGCCGCTCCGGCATCATCTGGGAGAGACTATCCAGGAAATTCTCAATAATGTCTTTCAGATTAAGGGACTGCCCGACTGTCGAGCCGATTTTCAAAAGCAGCTCGGTCTGCCGCGAATGATAGTGAGATATCTCTTCAGCCACCTTCCAATCGGTTATGTCCATCCAGTTTCCCAGAATCTGTTCCTGCCCCCTGTAGACTATCCTGGTAAGTCTCTCGGAGACCCAGGCTGTTTCCAGGTCCTTCCTGAAGATACGGAATTCCATAGATGCACGGGTATCTGTCCCGTTTTCTTCCAGCACGTTGTTTTCAGCCTGCTCCCTGTGTCCGGGATTGATCAGGTCAACTCGCCTCATCTCCTTCAGTTCAGCCGAAGAATAGCCCGTAACATCTTCCATAACACGGTTGGCAAAAGTGAAGTACCCGTCTTTCAGCATGAATATAGCCGTGGAAGACGTATCAATCATCCCGCGTGTTAGCTCCATGCTTTCGTTCAGGAGCATCTCAGTGGTCTGGCGGGAACCGGCCTCTCCTGTTGTCTGAGGTAATACTACTTCCATGTCTTCCTCTCCCGGTTTTGAATACCGGGGTAATCGGTTGTGAACAGACGGTATACTGGATTAATAATAAGACCTGAAGCTGTAAACCGGCAATTATCCTGGCAACCATTCAGCCTGGTAGTTTTTACCCATCATCAATTCAGTTTCTCATCAATCAGGACGAAGAGGAATTCCGTATGTGTGAGTAAGCGGCAATGCAGGGTGTTACAGAATATAACTTTCCGGCCTTACGCCCGGCCGAATTCCTTCTCAATGCGCGGAATAGTCAACTGCACCATTGTAGGCCGTCCGTGGGGACAGCTGTGAGGCATTCTGGTCTGTTCCAGTTGTTTCAACAGTTCTCTCATCTCTGTCTCGCTGAGTACCTGGCCGGCCCGTATAGCGCTATGACAGGCCAGAGTAATAGACAGGTGTTCCTTCCAATCGGCAGTCAGGTTTTCCACCGACTCTCGCAAAGCCGCAGCCCAGTCCCTGTCCCCCAGTACAGCCGGAATCGATCGTACCAGGAAGGTCTTTTCACCAAAAGCCTCCAGATTGAACCCGAATTCAGCCAGTTCTTCCAGGTGTGAGCCCAGAGTAGAGGCCATTTTGGGATCAACCTCAAAGGTCGCCGGCTGAAGCAGCCCCTGCACCTCCACCGCGTGGTTTTCACTCTGGTCTTTGATCTTTTCCAGCATAATACGCTCATGCGCGGCATGCTGGTCTATCAAGAAAAGTCCGTCCGGGCCTTCAGCCACAATATAGTTGCGGGCAAGCTGCCCCAGCACCCGCAAAAGGGGCAGCGACCATAG
>CAYLVC010000236.1:0-5130 GCA_964387005.1 uncultured Dehalococcoidales bacterium
ACATCATTACCGGGGCCGAGGCTGCGCCGATCACCAGTGCCGCCCAGGGTGCAACGTAAGCGCAGGGAGCGGTAATCGCTACCAGGCCTGCCAGACAGCCGTTGCATCCCATGGTAACATCCATTTTTCCGGTTTTGGCAAAGGTCCAGTACAGGGCTACGATCGCTCCGGCTACCCCTGCCAGGAATGTATTGGCTGCTATTACCGATATGCGCAGATCGGTTGCAGCCAGGGTGCTGCCGGGATTAAAACCGAACCAGCCGAAGAACAGTATGAATGTACCTGTAACAATGAACGGGATATTATGCCCTTTTATTGAATTGGGGGTGCCGTCTTTGTTGAATTTTCCGATCCTGGGACCCACCATAGCCGCCCCTATAAAGGCCGCCAGACCACCCACGGCATGTACCACTCCGGAACCGGCAAAGTCCTTTACGCCCGTTGTGCCCAAAATCTCCAGCGTGCTCAACCAGCCGCCGCCCCAGACCCAGTGGCCGTATATGGGATAAACAATGGCGCCGAGTATAAAGGCATAGGCCAGATAGGCAGTGATTTTCATTCTCTCCGCCACGGCCCCGGCTACGATAGTACAGGCGGTCGCCATGAAACACATCTGGAAGAACCACATCATTATGGTCGTTACATCATAGCTGGCCCCGGTAAGAAAAAAACCGGAATAGCCTATCACGCCATTACCTTCTTCCAGACCGGGAAAAAGGCCCGATCCACCGAACATCAGGGCAAAACCAAATGCCCAGAAACCGATCGATGAGATACAAAAATCCATGAAGCTCTTGGTCCAGTAGTTGACATTGTTTTTTGAGCGTATCAGCCCGGAACCCAGGAAAGCAAAACCCAGCTGCATAAACCAGACCAGAAAACCTGTAATCAGCGTCCACATCATGTTGACGCCCCAGTTCGGGTTGGCTGTCAGCGTGTCCACACCGGCCGGGTCTTCAGCCAGGACTTCATGCGGGATCAGCCAGAATGTAGCATACAATAGAGCCATCATAGCCAGAATTACCAGGCCGCGCCTGATCCAGGCGTCCCTTCTGGTTGTCCCTGAATTCAGCCAGCGGACAACAGGATTGGTTACAGGTGCAAAAATGTTCATCATATTCTCCTTTCAGAATAATGGGTAAAAACGGGTACGGTAACGATTTAACCGCCGGAACATGTTATCCGAAGATAATAAAAAGCTTGAAATAATCCCGTCCATATCATCGGCCATTGAAAGATACCCCGGAGCAGAGCTCCTGATATGAACGGGAACAAAATCTAACTGTTTGCTATGTTTCCAAAAACCCCCGGGAAATACTCGATGATGGGTCTCAGGTTATTCTTCCTGTTTTTCTTCATGATGCTTCTTTAAACGGCTGGGAACTATTACCCAGGCTGCGAACAGGACTACGAAACTGATCACTGCGGCTATGATTTGTACTGACATCTGACTCCTCCTGTATCTCTATGTGTTTTTTCTCTGTCTCAATGGCTTATGTATCCAGTTTAAAGGAGGATGGTCATACGGTCTACGGATGAAATACCAGAAACATATACCTGTCTTTTTGTACGAAATAACCAAATGCTCTCAGGTTGTCTCTTCTCTGACCTGCCCGGTCGGTCTGACAAACAGGGCTGTAATGCCCGTCCTCTGCTTGGCCAGCAGGGGCAATCTTTTCCAGAGCCTGTAAAACGGGGGTACATCCGGTACGGCAATGCTGTATTTAACCGCTGGATCATCCATTCTTTGCAGCATCTCACCCAGAGCCGAGACAAAAGGTTTAGCCGGATCACCTTCAGGAGGGAAAAAGCCCTTGACTCCGATTATCCATTTTTTCCGTCCCGCTCTTGCTTCGATATCAAATTGACAACTGGAACCCGTTATAACATCAGGGTGCCATCCCAGGCATATCAGATAGTTGCCCAGGAACAATCTCATTCTTCTTTCCGGCATTATTTCCGTGTTAACCCGCGAACATTTTTCGCTGCTCATTTCATTTTCCCGCTTGAGTATACCTGTAAGACGAAGCTTGCCGGAGCCGGTACACACAGGATTTCGGCTAATCCTGCATCACAGGGCCGTATTGTAAACCGGACTGACGGCAAGGAGCATAACCCTGTTATGAAGTCTATAGCCTGTCTTTGGCAGTGTACATGTACAGAATATCAGAAAATCCGGACGGTTTTTCAGACAATATCAACGAATCTTCTTGACCCGGCGGGTTTGTTAGTCGCTTAATGGACAAAAGAAAAGAGGCGTCATCAACGCCTCTTTTGCCTTGTTTCTCTTGCCTGGATGTTAACTGCTAATAGTTTTCGGCCAGCAGTTCGTAATATGCCTGGGAATGCTTGCAGGCCGGGCATTCTGCGGGGGCTTCCGGACCTTCGTGGATATAACCGCAGTTGGTGCAATGCCATTTTACCGTTGCTGTTTTCTTGAAAACCTCACCCTTTTTCACGTTTGCCGCCAGCTTGCGGTAGCGTTTCTCGTGAAACTCCTCCACTTCAGCAATTTCCTTGAAGGATGTGGCTATTTCCGGAAATCCTTCTTTTCTTGCGGTCTTTTCGAAATCGGCATAGAGTACAGTCCATTCCAGCTTTTCACCGGCAGCCGCGGCCTCCAGATTGGCCCATGTCCCGCCAATTACTCCTGCAGGGAACTCAGCCGTTATCTCCAGATCGCCGCCCTCCAGATACTTGAAGAAAACCTCGGCGTGTTCTTTTTCATTCCCGGCTGTTTCCGTAAAGATATTGGCAATCTGTTCGTATCCCTCTTTGCGGGCGACGCTGGCAAAGAAGGTATAGCGGTTCCTTGCCTGGGATTCTCCGGCAAAAGCCTTCAACAGGTTTTTTTCCGTCTGGCTTCCTTTTATTGATTTGCTCATTTCTGGTATCTCCCCCTTTTTATTCTTGTTTTCATAAAAATTGCTGCAAGGGCTGCGCGGCATCTCCTGTATTTAATATTATTTAACCTGTCTGTTCCCGTTTTAAATCCGGTTGAAGGCACTCGTCACTCTACCGGCAAAAAAACTGGAACATTTCAGGACTGCTGTTTACTGGCGGATCTTAATCGCTATTTACTGTTGATAATTATATTATAAAACAAACAATCCCAGGGGGTCGAAAAACATTATCAATTAAAGAAATTATCCCCGGCTTGCTTCTTATATAATTATCATCTTATTTGATATATAATATCCTTCACAATCGCCCGCCGCCCAGGAGTGGTTAACCTTATCAAAAAAACTAAAAAAAGGAGATGCCGCCCGGCACAGCGGCCAATAGAAAAATGTACGAATGCAAATATCCGCATCTTTTCTCTCCTCTCAAACTGGGAAATACCCTTTTCCGCAACCGCTTTTTTGCCGCGCCTATCAGCTACGAGTATCTTTCGTCCAGGAACTATCCCCTTGATGAGACCATCGCCTTTTTTGAACGCAAGGCTATCGGAGGCGCTGCGACCGTCAATATCGGCTCTGCTGCCCCGGACAGCCAGAGAGGCGTCATAGGGCTCAGCAACATCCATCTTGACGATCCAACAGCCCTTCCGCCCGTACACCGCCTGGCATCCGCTATAAGCCGGCACGGAGCAGTTGCCGCCATCGAGCTGGGACATGCCGGTGCGGATTCCTATATTTGTGCCAGGAGAGGCCGGCAGATTTATGGGGCTGTGGATGGGATCAATCACCTGGGGAATTTCGTCCCTGCCATGCCCGAAAAAGTTATCGAGGAAACCATCGAGGCTTTTGCAGACGCAGCGGCATTCGCTAAATTCTGCGGATTCGGCATGGTCACCATCCACGCCGGCCACGGCTGCCTCCTCAACCAGTTTTTAGACCCCGGGGCCAACAACCGACAGGACCAGTGGGGCGGCAGTCTCGAGAACCGCTGCCGTCTTCCCATAGCCATCATCGACAGGATTAAACAGAAATGCGGCCGCGGATTTCCGGTCGATATCCGCATCAGCGGCTCGATGTGCTACGAAGGCGGGTACGGTATCGACGAGGGCATCGCCATTGCCAGGCAGCTTGACGGCAAGGTCGATTTGATCCATGTTTCCGCCGGATGCCACGAAGTGGCCGAAGTTTTCACCATCACCCATCCCAGCATGTTCCTGCCTGACGGCGTCAACGTCCAGTATGCTGCCGAGATAAAAAAACAGGTTAAAACCCCCGTCGCCACAGTCGGCGCTCTGGGCGATCCCGCCCTGATGGAAGAAATTATCGCCTCCGGCAGGGCTGATGTGGTTATGGTCGCTCGAGCCCTTTTAGCCGATCCCGATATGCCGCGAAAAGCGCGCCGGGGAAAAACGGACGAAATCCGACCCTGCCTGCGCTGTTTCGTCTGTTATTCAGGGATAGTAAGTAGACGTCAGTACAGGTGCTCCGTGAACCCCGAAATAGGCTTTGAACAGGAGTCCAGGCACGCCCTGCCTTCTACCACCAGAAAGACTGTCCTGGTGGCAGGCGGCGGTGTGGCCGGAATGCAGGCAGCCCTGACAGCTTCGCAGCGCGGTCACAGGGTTATTCTCTGTGAAAAAAGCGGCAGCCTGGGCGGCGTGCTCAAATGCGAGGAAAAGGTGCCTTTCAAGAGACTCTTTGGGGATTATCTCCGCCTCCAGGCCAGGTTGCTCTCCCGCTCTAATGTAGAAGTTCAACTGGCAACTGAAGTAACTCCCGGGCTGGCCAAGTCAACCGGCGCAGATGTTATTATCGCCGCCCTCGGTTCGCGCCCGCTGGTACCCGACATTCCGGGTATAAACGGACCGAACGTCATCGCTGCTGAGGAAGCCTACTTACATCCGGACAGGACAGGAAAACGGGTTGTTGTCATAGGCGGAGGCCTGGTAGGCATTGAGCTGGCGATCTTTCTCGTGGGAAAGGGACGAGAAGTCTCAATTATCGAGATGATGGACACGCTGAATGACGGCGACAACCCCATCCACGCCCTCGCTCTGTCCGGAGAAATCAAGAAACACGGCATAAAGGTGTCTACCGCTACCAGGGCTGTAGAGATAAACTCGAAGGGCGTCATCGGACAATATGTTGGCAAGGCTTTCTCCCTGCCGCCCTGCCCGACTGTCCAGGCTGCGGTGCTTTTATCCAATACTTTCGGGAGGGTAATCAGCAA
>CAYLVC010000237.1:0-3608 GCA_964387005.1 uncultured Dehalococcoidales bacterium
TTACTGTCCAGGTTAGTGACAGCGCTATTCCCAAAAATACAAGAACACAAGCTCTGATGATAACCATAAATCCACGACCTCTGGTAATAAACACTATATTTTTATCTGATGGGCAGGTAGGAGTAGAGTACTCTCAGGTCCTGATTGCTACAGGTGGAGTACCTCCCTACAGATGGAACACTACTACCGAACCCATTCCTTCAGGATTAACGCTTTCTGGGAATACTATCATCGGCAATCCGACTCAGGCTGGCGTATACACAATATCTGTTGATGTGAGTGATAGCGGCACCACAATTCAAACCACAACACAGGTGTTGACAATCAGGATATAACATCCTCCACTGTCAATCAGTACTACTACACTACCCAATGGAAAGGTAGGATCATCCTACTCTCAGACCCTGACGGCTGTAGGGGGAGTGGCTCCATACAGCTGGGAAGCTTCAACCGGGCTGCCTTCCGGCTTGACCTTATCTGGGAATACTATTAAAGGTGAACCTACCAAACCTGGTACATTCAGCTTCACCGTCCAGTTAAGCGATAGTTCCATTCCAATACAAGATACAGCAAAGAAAGATCTGACAATAAAGGTAGATCCACGAAACGAATCTAGAGGAGGTGGAGGTACCGTCCAATTTACGATCACCACGAGTTACCTCCCATCTGGAATATCAGGCGAGTTCTATTCGCAAACCCTGACGGCTGAAGGGGGAGTATCTCCATGTAGCTGGAACATTACAGCAGGATCCCTGCCTAATGGCTTATCCTTGGTCGACAATGTTATCAGCGGCTACCCCACAACAGCTAATACATATAATTTCACTGTTCAGGTACACGATAGTACCACTCCAAAACAACAAACAGCAATGAGGGATTTCACCATCAAAATCGCCTGTAATCTGACTCTGAAAGTCACTGGAAGCGGTACTACTGACCCTGCTGTGGGTATACATACCTTTGATGCTGGAACAGTGGTTGATATCAAGGCAACACCCGCTAATGGGTGGAAGTTCGATAATTGGACTGGAGATGTGACTGACCCAGCATCTGCTTCAACCACGGTTATCATGAACTCATCCAAGACTTTGGTAGCCAACTTCTCACATATTACCTATAACCTCACTATAGAGGTCATTGGAAGCGGTACTACTGATCCGGCTGTGGGTATACATACCGTTGATGCTGGAACAGTGCTTGATATCAAGGCAACACCCGCTAATGAGTGGAAGTTTGATAATTGGACTGGAGATGTGACTGACCCAGCATCTGCTTCAACCACGGTTACCATGAACTCATCCAAGACTTTGGTAGCCAACTTCTCAAACGATAATTGGCGTGTTCTTACTACTGGTTGGACTAATATGGGAGAAGTGTTTAAGGATGGAACTTACCCCACAGTCCCAGGAACAGTTATGAAGATTGGGTCTAACTATGTTATGTATTATCATCGTAATTACAACAACGGCAAAGGAGAAATATTTGTGGCTACATCAAGCAGCCCGACTTCCGGATGGACTGCATATGATAATAATCCAGTATTAACGGCTGGAATCCCTGGTACCTGGGATGAAAAATGGGTAACAATGCCAAATGTAGTTTATGATAATGGTACTTATTACATGTTTTATGAAGGGAGTGATTATACAAGAAGCAGCATTGGCTATGCAACTTCCCAAGATGGTTTTACTTGGTCAAAACAAACAATAGATCATCCGCTATTAGAGCATGGTTCACCCGGATGGGACGGTAGTCATGCCGGAACTCCTTTTGTAATTAAAGAAGGAAGCACATATTATATGTACTATCACGGCAATGGAGATGGAGACTACACCGACAGAATAGGATATGCCACTTCTCCCTCAATTACCGGACCATATACCAAATGTGCCAATAATCCAACTTTCATACCCTCAACCAGCGGGTGGGACAGTAAGTGGGTTGGACAGAGAGCTATTTTCAATTTGCAAGGTACCTGGGTAATGATGTACGAGGGGAACAAAGCGCTAGGAGTATATGATGATCAAACCGGCATTGGCACACAAATTGGCATTGCTACCTCAGTGGCATTAGATTCAAATTGGAATTGCTACGAAAATAATCCTGTATTTGCTTTAGGTGAAGGAAACCAGAAAACCCGCAATAATCCGGTTTTCTTCAATGAAGGATCAACATATTACGTATATTTTAACTCATTACCTTATGATGGTGTGTTGTTATTCTACCTATCCACTGAGGCGCAAACACCTAAAATAACAGGAGTATTTCCAAATATTTGGGGACAGGGGTCAACACAGGTAGAAATAACCGGCACCGACTTTATTGGGACTTCAGGAGTGAGCTTTGGAGAAGGTATCTATGTCAATAGCATTGATGTAAAAAGCCCTTTTAAAATTACGGCCAGTATCGACATTTCTGGTTCTGCAACTGTTGGTGTTCGCAACGTTTCAGTGACCAATGCTTCAGGCACGGACGTACTGGTTAACGGTTTCACCATAAACAATGATGCGATATATAAAATGTTCCCATCATCGATCTTTAACCAAACAGACCATCATATCATAGAACAAATACCAATTCCTTCATTTAGTAATTGGATAATTACATTATATAACACAGTTGATTGGGCATCACCTGATGATAATCCTTCTCCTCGCATATTTTTAACCCTATTGTCAGGCAACCCCCTATCTATTGACATAAGTGAGTACGCTAATACTGCTCTTGATATCGCTGCACATGATGTTGATCATAACCACTTTTTGAATACAAGAACATGGGCTAATCCGTTAACGATATCTTTGATATCCGGCCGACTTTCCATTTCAAGTTCAGCAGGATCTTATTCTATTGATTTCCCGAGTTTTAGTCTTACTTCTATTACAGCAGGAAGCACACACTCGGATATTTGCTTTAGAGGAGCGGTTTATATAAAAGTTGAAGGCGAGCAGTAAAACAAAACCACAACATGAAGCGCCCTTATGGTTGATGTGGTTCTTATATTTGTATGTTTATCATAAAAGGTTTTCAGGCTAAGACTTAACCATTCCAAAACATTATAGAAAGATATAGAGTATATGAGCGAATAGACCCCTTCGTATCTGAGAGTTCTAAAAAAAACGCTCAACAAAAATGTTATCCATATCAACTATGGCTGTTGTCAAAGAATTTGTTCACAAAATGGGTATTTTGTGACTCAGGTTTCCAGTAACCCATATTCTCCAAAAGTAGATCAAGATTGTTGATTTAGTATTCCAGGTTTGGGTTATTCAACTCCAATATAACGTTTTTGCATAATGATGACTTGTTTCTTTAACCTCTAATACTGTTTTTGAACATTTATAGCAGCAATTCGCATATTAAAACCACGAGATGTTGAATCACAACCTCAAATTCCTTCAACGACTTTCTCCTTTTTTCAAAGGAAGATGCTGGCAGAGCGTTTGTATTTGCTCTTACTCGGCATAGATATGCACGGTCTGCTTTCTATCCTGGATATCCACTTCAAGGTCGTTCAGTGCCAGGATAAGCTCATCGATATTCTCCGGTTTGATATTGCGCAGATCGAAATCAATTCCCTTCTCTTTCAGGGTTTCGTCCATCTGGTT
>CAYLVC010000237.1:3708-5089 GCA_964387005.1 uncultured Dehalococcoidales bacterium
GCCAGCATTTCCAGTATTCTTCTTTGATTATTACCCATCTCAATCTCCTTCTATAAGCTATTTAGATAAAATATATCAGCACTGTTTCCGTTTTACTCTTGATATCAACCGAAAGGTACTTTAAAGAGCAAACGCAATCATAAACCCCTGGACCTAACAGCAGCATAAACTCACCCCAGCCGAAAGGCCAGAGTATTACCACCAGTAAAGCCACGAGGGGCGACAAGACCAAAGCCAGAGCGCCAAGGATAATCCAGGCCAGGAACAGCGGCAGCCACAGGTTGATGTGCTGTTCGGAGTTGATTATTTTCAACCTCATAACACAGGGCGGTATATTCATTTTCCCAACCTCTCTATGGCCTCAGAAGCCGTTATTTCTCCCTTTTCCAGCTTCGAAATTATTTCATCCCTGGAAGAAAAGGTGATGTTCTCTGCAAACTCAAAGAGGGCCGTAATACGGGCCAGCCGGCTCTT
Source organism: uncultured Dehalococcoidales bacterium (assembly GCA_964387005.1). Classification (GTDB taxonomy): domain Bacteria; phylum Chloroflexota; class Dehalococcoidia; order Dehalococcoidales; family UBA3254; genus CAYLVC01. Next base: position 4,183 of record CAYLVC010000237.1, read on the forward strand.
AACGGTAGGGTAGCTGATGCCGAAAACCCGTTCCAGCTCTTTTATGGACCCATCGCTGCGGATGAAAGCCATGATGAAGACCTGGTCCTCGGCCGAGAGCCTGGCCAGGGGAGGCAGCTCGAATTCACCTTCTATCCGGATATCCTTGTTGACCAGCCGCACCCTTTCAATTACTATGGGAGCATTACCGGTCAGCCGGGTTAATTCCTGCCAGTCCTGGGACATATCGCTACCCTCCCTAACTTCATATCCTGCATTGATATTATTAAGCCACTAATTAATTTATTTAATTTTATTATACACCATTTATTAATTTTGTCAATATTATGGTTAATTTTCCACATGAAGACATAATCGTTATGTCTTACTTCGTCATTGCGAGCCTGTTTTTCTCCCCGAGGCAATCTAAGAGCCAGGGGAATATGTTTTGTTACGAAATACTTAATAGGTTTCATTTTTTAAGCTATTTAGACTCCAGACTGTTTTTTGATTGCTTCTGAGGTGCAAAGGTCATTCGCAATGACGTTATCAGACGATATCAGGACAAGTGCCGAGGCATCTGTGTGCCGTGACCGTCACCATGTATCAATCCTATGGAACAGCTCCTTGACAGGGTTGACCGGCGGTAATAAAGTATCCATATCATCCTTTTCAGCTAAAAACAGACAGGGAGGAAACCAATGAACAGAGCGGATTCGGCTGCGGACAACCTGGCCGGGAAAAGACTGAACTGCGCTCAGTCGGTATTGACAGCCTTTAGTGATGAACTGGGACTGGAAAATGATCTGGCCCGGAAAATAGCCCTGGGTTTCGGCGGGGGGATGGGGCATACCGGAAAGACCTGCGGCGCTGTAACCGGGGCGTTCATGGTCATCGGTTTGAAATACGGAGACCAGACAGCAGGAAA
>CAYLVC010000238.1:0-5084 GCA_964387005.1 uncultured Dehalococcoidales bacterium
ACCGCTCCCGAGATGGTGGTTTCCATTTCAGCGGCAAGGATGGGAGCCCTGGAGATGGCGGTGGCCAATGTCGTAGGCAGCAACCTGTTTAACATCGGCGTTATTGTATTGATAAATGACCTGGCCTGGGGAGAAGGCCCGATATTGCAGTCCGTCAGCAGCGGCCATATTCTTACCGCCCTGTTTGCATTAATGATGAGCAGTGTGGTAATAATAGGCGTTGTCTTACGGCCGAAAACCTGGATGAAGAGCTGGGTGGGCATAGATTCCACCATCATCGCTGTTTTGTTCTTTGCCGCGATGGTGTCGCTCTACTTTTTCGGTGTTAGTTAGGATTGTTACTGAGGTGGAAATAATCCATGCAGCAATCAGATAAAATGAAAAACTTGAACCGTACATTCGACCGGATGCTGGATAAGGTAAAAGACACAGAAAAGAGACTTTCCAGTTCGGAGGAGAAATACCGTTCATTATTTGAGCACGCCAATGATGCCATTTTGCTTATCAGTGATAATGAAATCATTGATTGCAACCGTAAGAGTGAAGAAATATTCGGCGCCGGCCGCGACCAGATTATCCACAAATCCCCCTCAGATCTGTCGCCTCGTTATCAGCCTGACGGATCAGCTTCTTACGAAAAAGCCAGAGAATACAACAGCCGTACGTTTTCAGGAGAAGCCCAGGTCTTTGAATGGCAGCACTGTAAACTCAATGGAGAACTATTTGATGCAGAGGTGTGTCTGAACCGCTTGAATATTGAGAACCAGCAAATAATAATGGCTATAATCAGGGATATCACCGAGCGCAAGAAATCGCAGGTTGCTTTACAGAAAGCGCATGAAGAGCTTGAGGCTCGCGTAGAACAACGTACAACAGCCTTGAGAGATGCCAACCAGCTCCTGAACAGGGAGATTGCCCAGCGCAAAGAAACTGAAGAACAGCTACGTTATAGCGAGGCAAAATACCGGGATCTGGTAGAAAGCGCCAACAGCATTATTCTGGAATTTGATCTTGATGGCAATATCACATTCATCAATAGGTTTGCCCAGGAGTTCTTCGGTTATGAAGAAAAGGAGATACTGGGGCGTAACATATTGGGCACCATAGTTCCGGAGATCGACTCTTCCGGATACGACCTCAATACGATGATGAGTGACCTGGTGAAACATCCGGACCGGTACTGCAACAGTGAAAATGAAAACATGCTCCGCAGCGGAGAAAGGGTCTGGGTGGCCTGGACCAACAGGGGAATCTATGATGAGCAGGGAAACCTGGTCAATATCTTAAGTATCGGCATCGACCGCACGGAAAAGAAGAAAACGGCAGAAATGCTGGCCAGGCAGGAAAGAGAAAACATTGCTGCGGAGGAACGCAACCGTCTTGCCAGAGACCTGCATGACGCCGTCAGCCAGACCTTGTTCTCCGCCAGTATCATAGCGGAAGTGCTGCCCCGTTTGTGGGAAAAGGACCCGGATGCCGGACGGGAAAGTCTGAAAATGGTGCGTGAGTTAACCCGCGGGGCACTGGCGGAGATGCGCACATTGTTGTTTGAGCTTCGGCCATCCGCCCTGGTGGATGCGGACCTCGGTGATCTCCTGCGCCAGCTGGCCGACTCTGTTACCAGCCGGGCCAGAGTATCGGTCTCTACTCAAATCGAGGGCCAATGCCCCCTGGATTCTGAAACTAAAATCGGCTTTTACCGCATAGCGCAGGAAGCGCTCAACAACATTGGAAAGCATTCGGGGGCAAACCAGGCATCTGTCTCACTGCGCTGCCAATCCGGAAGAGTGGAACTTTGTATCAGGGATAACGGTAAAGGTTTCGATTTGTCTGCTGTCGCCCCTGAAAGCCTGGGACTGGGTATAATGCGTGAGCGTGCCGCAGCCATCGATGCTGCACTGGAAATAAGGAGCAAAATAGACCAAGGCACGGAAATAATCGCCATCTGGCTGGAAAAATAAAAGGAGAACTGACATGACTGAACCGCCAATTCGTGTTTTACTGGTTGACGATCATGCCATGGTGCGCATCGGACTGAGGACTGTGCTGACAACCTCGAATGATATGGATCTGGTGGGGGAAGCCGGCGATGGTGAAGAAGCAGTCCGGTTTTGTGAGAAAATTCAGCCCGACGTGGTCTTAATGGACCTTCTGATGCCTAAAATGGATGGTGTATGCGCCACCGCAGAGATCCATAAGCGCTGGCCTCAAATCCACATTATTGCCCTGACCAGTTATAAAGAAAAAGAATACGTAGAAGGAGCACTTAAGGCCGGTGCCATGAGTTACCTGCTGAAAAATGTCTCAGCTGAGGAGCTATCGAACGCCATACGGCGCGCCGCCGCCGGGCAGCCGAGCCTGGCACCTGAAGCGGCGCAGGTGCTCATACAGAAGGTAAATGAGCCGGTACAACCCGGTGAAGATATGACCGACCGTGAACGAGAGATAATGGAGCTGATGGTGGATGGGCTTTCCAACCTGGAAATCGCCGGACGTCTGGTTATCAGCCAGGCTACCGTCAGATTTCATGTCAGCAACATTCTGTCCAAGCTGGGCGTTAACAGCCGCACTCAGGCGGTCTCGCTGGCTCTAAAAAACCACCTGGTCAAATGACCAGGTAAAAGTCCGTCTAAATTTTCAGTAACAAGTCTCCCCGGATGTATGAAGTCTCCGGGGAGATTTCGTTTTATTCTGATAGTATCAAACGGCAAAGAGGGTGAAGAGAGGCTGAAACAATGCATGTACTTATAGCGGATGACCAACCCGGAGTTCGTTTGGCAATAAAGCTGATGTTAAAACTGGAGCCTGAACCCATTGTGGTAGAAGAGGCAGCCGACGCCAGTGAACTGCTGGATTCCGTTAGACACTGCTGTCCCAAAATGCTGCTGCTGGACTGGGAATTACCCGGACTCAAACCTGAGAGTCAAATAACGGAACTGCAGGCATCGTGTCCCGGCCTGGTCATTATCGTCCTTGACAGCAGACCGCAAACCCGGGGGACAGCCTTAAAAGCAGGAGCCAGCGGATTTGTGGGAAAAAACGACCCTCCCGAACAACTGCTGGCAGTAGTGAAAAGGTGTATAAATACTGGTAAAAAATAAAGGAGGTACAGCAATGAAAGTCCTGGTATCCTACATGTCTGTGACTGGTAATACCAAAAAGGTGGCGGAAGCAATATTTGAAGAGATCAATGTTGAGAAAGAGCTACGGCCAATCGATAAGGTCGAAAGCATAGAAGGCTATGATATTGCTTTTCTGGGTTTTCCGATTCATCAAATGGGCCCCGATAAGAAGACTGCAAAACTGCTGGAGAAACATTGTGTCAAGGGAAGAAACATTATCCTTTTCATAACTCATGCGGCACCGGAAGACAATCAGGACCTTCCCCCAATGCTCGACAAATTCAGGCAGGCTGCCAGTAAAGCCAACATAATAGACATGTTTGACTGTCAGGGAGAGCTTGACAAAACTACCAAGCGGATTATGTCCATACTTCCGAACGCTAAATTACGTCAATGGGCCAGGCAGGACGATAGCCGGGGACAACCGGACAAAAGCAGGCTTGACCGGGCGCGCGCCTTTTCCCGGGATGTAATGCAAAGACTTCATAGCACTGAAGCACTTGCTTCCCGGGCGTCCACCTTGCGTTATACCCCGGCAGATGATAACCTCATAGCACTGTCCGGAACGATTTCGCAGGGCTCCGGAATATAAAAAGAAAAAAACGGGAGGAAAAACGATGACCAGGTCCATCATCATTATCGGAGCGGGGATGGGTGGTCTGGCAGCCGGCTTCTACGGTCAGGTTAACGGCTACGCAACCCAGATCTTTGAGATGCATAACAGACCGGGCGGGCAGTGTACTTCCTGGAAACGCAAAGGCTTCACTTTCGACCCCTGCATTCATCACTTTTTCGGATGTAAACCAGGTTCCAGTCAATACCAGCTATGGAATGAACTGGGAGCTCTGCCGAGAGAAATGACAACCCTTGAAGAATGTACGGCCGTCGCCTCGTACGACGGAAGAACGTTCCTGGACTACTATGATGTCGAAAGGCTGAAAAACACATTGCTCAAGCTGTCCCCGGCAGATTCAAAAAATATTGAAGAATACTGCAGGGCAATCAGGGTTTTTTCCAGTGACAAGATCAGTGAGGCTTTGAATAGCGGATCATTCTGGAAAATGCTACCGGTTTTACCTTCTCTGCTTTCGATACAGAAATGGCTTAAAATGGATATGCGGACTTTTGCTGAACAGTTCTCCGATCCGTTTCTCAGAAAAGCCTTCGCACTGCTGATATATTCCAACACGGAAGGTCCACTGTTCTTTCACTTGATGAGGCATGCAGGCGGCATGAGCCAGGACATTAAGTGGCCGGTGGGGGGCGCAGCCGAATTTGCTGCATCCATCGAAAAGCGCTACCTTGCGGCAGGAGGGAAAATACACTACCGCAGCAGGGTGAACAAAATCCTGGTTGAGAACGACAAAGCTGTAGGAATCAAGCTGGCAGATGGCAGCGAACACAGGGCTGATATAATCATTTCCAATGCAGATGGGCGGACGACCATTTTAAACATGTTAGACGGCAAGTATATCAACGAGACAGTAAGCAGCTACTGCGCTCCAAACCAGGATGATACGCCCTTTGCCGTAGATGTATTCCTGGGAGTCAACCGGGATATGTCCGGCGAGCCTTCATCCCTGGTATTATTGCTCGAACAACCTGTGACCATCGCCAGTTACCAGTACGAGAGCCTTGAGTTACAACTATATGGTTTTGATAAAAGCATGGCCCCGGCCGGTAAGAGCACGATAAAGATCGAGCTCCCGGCAAGCTATGCTTACTGGAAACAGCTCTATAGCAGCGATAGAGAAAGATATCAGCAGGAAAAGCAAAAGGTAGCCGAAAAGGTTATCGAGCTTCTGGAAAACCATTATCCCGGGATAAAGGACCAGGTCGAAGTAATAGATGTCTGCACCTTGATGACCTGGGAGCGTTACATGGGCGGGACCCAGGGATGGTTCAATCTGCCGAAGCGTAAACTTGAATTCAGCATGAAAGAAGATCTAAGAGACAGGAAAT
>CAYLVC010000239.1:0-5078 GCA_964387005.1 uncultured Dehalococcoidales bacterium
CTGTCAGCTACGAAAGAAGGGTAAGTAGCGCCGAAACCCCCGATCTCCACGATCAGCGCAGAAACACCCATATCCCCCAGGGATGACTCCAATAATTCCATTTGAGCCTGGGTAAGGTCCTGTATCAACACCCTGTCCCGGATTTTCTCAATTCTGTCACGCGGGGAAACAACGGCCAGTTTAAGCGGCTTTTCCAGCTTGAACCTGACCGGCGGGAAAGTCAGCTTGAAATGTTCGCTGCTCAAGGGATTGTAGATGCCCTGTTCCGCCAGGACCCGGCCTATCTGCCGTTCAAGCGTCCTTTCTACAGCAGGCTTCAAAGCCGAAATCTGCGATTCCAGCTTTTTAATTTCATCTTCCGCTGCGGCCTGTGACAGGCTACTTTCTCTCAACCTGGCCAGCCCGCTGGTGTACTTAAGGCTGTTCAGCCGGGAAACGAACTCAAAATAGGCCAGCACCGTTTCAGAGGTAAGTTCGGATTCGGGCAGCGCACCAGTCCTGTTCCGCCGAATATCGCCGGCCAGCGTCTCAACCTCCCAGCGGGCAAAATTAAAGCTGTAAGGCCTCACAATGGATTCAAACCCGTCTTCGAAGCCGTAAGAAGCGCCACAGCCGGAGACGGTTATCAACAAAAAGGCGCTGAGCGTCAGCAGTATAAAACGCATCTGCCAGACAGTCCTCCCGCAACACCGGATATCAAATTCGGCTTCATTACTTAAAATTATAGGACGACCGCATGTGCAAGTCTAACCGGAGGGTGAATTTGATAACAATATCCGTCAGCCTCTGCCTGCCAAAAACCACCCTTCATAAAATAATTTTCGGTTACCTTAAAATTTGTGTCGATTAATTCAACTAATAAGGACTTGACAACATTTGTTGCTGCGTGTTATAAAAGTGATATAGGTCACATTGTGATCATTGTCACATAATGGAAATCCTGAATGTGACTTTTATTTAGTCTACCTGGTTGATCGTGTACGTTAGGCATATATATTCATTGATGTATTCGGGAGGAATTTAAGTATGAGATGGGGTATGGTGATCAATCTCATCAAGTGCACACGCTGTCATGCCTGTGTAGCAGCTTGCCGTATAGAACATTTTTTGCCCATGGGCATGACATGGCCCAGGCTGATCGCCTGGGAACCGGAGGTTGACCGGCCTTCTGATGCCTCCGTGACAACCTTTTCAGTACGCTGCAATCACTGCAAAGATGCTCCCTGCGTGGATGTATGTCCGGCAGAAGCTACCAAGAAAAGGGAAGACGGCATTGTTTACGTGGATAATGAAATATGCGTCGGATGCCGGTACTGCATAGTGGCCTGTCCCTATCAGAACCGTACTTTTCTATCCAAGGACAAGGACAAGGGGTATTTCCCCGGATATGACAGGACCCGTTTTGAGAAAGCCGGGAAAAAGCTTTACCCCCATCACATCGGCACAACCGAGAAATGTAATTTCTGCATGGAGCGCATAGACGCCGGGCTGGCCCAGGGACTGAAACCGGGTGTCGACCGCGCAGCCACTCCGGCCTGTGTCAATACCTGCCAGGCCAGGGCGCTGACCTTCGGTGATCTGGATGACCCCAACAGCGAAATCTCCAAACTTATCAAGGAAAAGGGCGCCTTCCAGCTGCATGCTGAATATGGCACCGATCCTTCAATTTACTATATCGACGGAAAAATCGGCAACGCACCTTCCAACAAGGCACCGCTGGAAACCCGGACCGGTATTCATCTCCAGAAGCTCAGCACAATGGAAGACAAGGCCAGAGAAGTTCTCGGTCAGAAGGCAGGAGGATAAAATATGCAAACCCGTCAATGGATGACCACACACGAATGGATGGTTAAACCCATGCCCCAAAGAGAATGGGCTGAACGCAAAGGTCTTCTGGTCTTTATTGCCGAGACCTTCACCAGCCTGGGCTCCGGACTATTCCTGGTTTCGCTTTTTATGAGCAACTGGTGGGGAATGGTAATCGGCTGGTTGATCGTCATGTTCCTTAAACTTCCCGTTCATATCATTTACCTTGGCAAGCCCGAGCGCTTTTTCCGTATTATGCCGCCTTTTTCCAACGCCTGGAAAACCTCCTGGTTTGCGCGAGGCATCATCTTTACTATTTTGTTCAGCAGCTTCGCCTTCGTTCAACTCGTGATAGGGCATCCCTTTATCGCCGACTTGATCGGTGATGCCGCTGTACCCATATATACCGTTTTCGCCATATTTGCTGCCATCTTCGCTGTAGGTACGGGCGTTTACGGCGGTTTCATGATGAACTACTGCAAGAGCGTCCCTTTCTGGAATACCGGCATTCTGCCCATCGTATTTATCCTGGCGGGTGTGGCGGATGGTTTCGGCCTGATCATAGGCATCAGCCTGGCAGGAGGCGGGGGCGATATCCATACGGCTGAAGCCTGGACCCGCATTATGCTGGTTGTCAATATCGTAATCATACTTGTTTACCTGATAAGCGCCAATTATACGTCTGCCATTTCCAAGTTATCGGTTAAAGAGTTGCTTAACGGTCGGGTGGCTGCGGCCTTCTGGCTGGGCGTTATATTCCTGGGTATTGTCGTACCCCTGGCCATTTCCGTCTCCAGTATTTTCACCGAAGCCGGGGTTTCCAGTGTGCTGCTTATAACCGCCCTGGTCTGTCATACGGTGGGTGCCTTTGCCCTGAAATATTGTTTGTTGAAAGCGGGCATTCACAGACCGATTCTGCCCAAGGTAGGAGCCTATTAGTTGTGCCCGAGAGCCGGCTCCCTTTCCGGATCAATCAATATATAGCTGTTTATGTTGCTTAAGGAGTTAATCGATGGGTGAGAAAAAAATCATTAAGACCACATGCAAGAGCTGTCACGGCGGCTGCGGTGTGTTAGTAGAAGTAACGGATGGGGTTATTACCCATATTGAGGGAAATCCGGATTCAACCACACGGGGGACAATGTGCTCCAAGGGACTGTCCAGCATCCAGCACATAGATAATCCCTACCGGATCATATATCCCTACAAGCGTACCGGCGAGAAGGGCGAAGGCAAGTGGCAGAGAATAAGCTGGGACGAAGCCCTGGATACCATCGCCGCCAAAGTCAAGGAAACCACTGAAAAATACGGTCCCTGGACGGTAGCTACCTCCCAGGGAACAGGCCGGGGATACAACCGCTATACCCACCGCTTTTCCCGTTCAATGGGTTCCGCCAATGTCATATCCCCGGGATACGTCTGCCATAGTCCCAGGATCGGTATATACGGCCTGGTTACAGGCTACGGCCGGCTTTACTGCGATTACCACGGCTGGGGAGGCGAGTACCCCAAGACGCAGATCATGTGGGCCAAGCAGCTTGAAATCAGCAGCGCCGACTCGGAAATGTGCTACTGGTATATGAAGTCCCTGGACTACGTCAAAAACCTGATCATCATCGACCCCCGGGCAACGGCCTACACCGCCCGGGCTACTCTGTGGCTCCAGATCCGTCCGGGTACGGACGCAGCCCTGGCACTGGGCATGATGAACATAATCATCAGTGAAGGGCTTTACGATAAAGAATTCGTGGAAAACTGGACATACGGTTTCGAGGAGCTCAAACAGCGAGCTGCGGAATACCCGGTAGAGAAGGTCTCCGAGATCACCTGGATACCCAAAGAGAAGATTATCGAGGCCGCCCGCATGTTTGCCGTGGACACCCCCGGCTGTATCCAGGTGGGCAGCTCGGTCGAACGGCAGGCTAACTGCGGACAGACCATGAGAGCCATCACCAATCTTATTGCGATATGCGGCAATATCGAAAGACCCGGTGGCATGATGAGCTGGGTACTGCCCAAGACCGGCCTTATCGAAGATTTCTTCAATGAAATTCCGGTTACCGATGAGATGAAAAGCCATATGCCCGGCGGAGACCGCTTCAAGCTGGGTGCGGCCCGTACCTGTAATCCGGACCAGATTATCCGCGATCTGAACAAGGGTGAAAAGCCCATCAGGGTCTGGATCAGCGTGGGCGGCCAGCAGATTGTCCATATGGCCAATACCAAGGATGTGGTGGAAGGCCTTAAAAAAGTCGATTTCCTGGTGCAGGTCGACCAGTTCTGGGGTCCAATGGCCGAGATGGCCGATATCGTTCTTCCGGCAGCCCACTGGCTGGAAATCGATGATATTTATGATATGCATCCACGCTTCATGATCGAAGCTCACAACAAGTGCGTTGAACCGCCCGGAGAAGCCAAGTCGGACATCTGGATTTTCAATGAAATCGGTAAGCGGGTAGCACCGCAGTACTGGTACAAAGATGTCGAGGAATGCCTGGACTATCAGCTCAGGAAAGGTGGGATAACCTGGAAACAGTTCAGCCAGAACATAATTTCCGGCTGCATGAACGAAGACCAGGTCTACTACAAATACAAGACTGACTACTGGAGAAAGGGCGGCGGGTTCCCCACTCCCACCGGCAAAATGGAGCTGTATTCCACCGTGCTGGAGAAAATGGGTTACGATCCATTGCCGCACTTTAAGGAGCCGGGAGAAAGCCCCAATTCAACCCCGGAGCTCTACAAGGAGTTTCCGCTGGTCATGACCTCCGGCTTCAGATCGCCTTTTTACTTCCTTGCCCAGTACAGGAATATCCCCTGGCTGCGCAGTTTCATGGAGTATCCCACCATGCAGATTAACCCGGAGACGGCTAAAAAACTGGGAATCGAAGACGGTGACTTCGTCTGGATCGAATCGCCCCGCGGCAGGGTCCGCCAGAAAGCCCGGCTTTTCCCCGGCATCGATCCAAGGGTGGTGGCTTTGACGGCCAACTGGTTCTATCCGGAAGAACCGGCCAAGGGATTCCATGGACTGTTTATCTCCAATCCCAATGTCCTGACCAACAACAACCATCAGGACCCGATGTACGGTTCGCCCGATCTTACCTGCCTGCTCTGCAAGGTTTACAAATGCAAACCGGAAGACCTTAAAGAAGACGTCTTCAAGAAAGAGCATAAAGGCAAGGCCTGGGCTTACTAAACCCGGACTTCACACATAGGGGACTGCCCTGCGTGCCTCCAACCGCAAGGCAGTCCCCTTTTTTTATACCTTT
>CAYLVC010000240.1:0-5057 GCA_964387005.1 uncultured Dehalococcoidales bacterium
GCAACCTGATCATGTTCGAGTAGTACCTGGTTGCGAAAATCCTTTTGCACCATTCTTCCCCCTTGATGGGGGAAGGCCTGAACCGGTTCAGGAAGATGAGGGTGAAGCGACAATACAAGTTAACAAACTTATACCATTTCGGTGTTGGCATCCCAATAATGTAATCCGTTAACGGGAGAAGGAGGCTCATGTCCCCCTTCTCCCCCCTGGTTATCCTTTCGTGCTTTTTCCCCTGCGGTACCGCCAGACGAATAATACGGCTGCCGCCACGACAATAACCGGGATCAGAACAATCCATACCACGGGTAAACCTGTTCGGTCCGCAGGTACGCTTGCAGCGGATGCCTCCGGCGAAGACGGCTGCGGTATTGCTGCCCTGGATGGTTCCGCTGTTTGCACCGGGGAAGGCATTGGATTTTCTTGAGGCACCAGTTCTATCGGTGTTGGGATTATTTCTGAAGTTGGGACTGGAGAAGCCAGCACCACAACTTTGCCCATGCTTCCATTCAGGTCAACCGTGTATTCTCCCGGCTGGCTTCTTTTAAATTCAAACTTAACCGTCTGGCTCTTATTTGCCTCCAGCGTGACCTCTATACTTCCGGCTTCCTGACCGTTGACCTTTAAAATTACTTTATAGCTTCCCGTGCTGCCGCCGTTGTTGGTGACCTCGGCCTGTACTGTTACCATCTCATCGGCCTGTACCTTTTCCGCGGATATCTCCAGTTCGGATACAATAAAACTGGCTGAAGCGGGAGGAGCTTCCACCAGCAAAGCATACTGGCTGAAGTGAGTGATTTGAGCGGTGGCAGTTCCGGCTATGGCATCTATCAGGCTATCAACCTTGACCCATTGAGTATCTTCCAGGTACACCATCTGCAAACTGCTGCCGGCGCTCAGTTTGGAGGGGTCGTATTTCAGCAAAAGAGTCACCGACGGATCAAATTTCGCTCCCTCGGGACCAAATTGGTAGGCCGCCAAAATAGTCTTGCCGGACTCAGGCTCCGCCGGTGAGTCCACTTTCTCAATTGTCAGTTTATCCAGGGCAGCTCCCGAAGCATAAGTCATTTTGGTGTTTTTATTTATTCCCAGGTCCACCTTCCCGCCGTCGGCGCCCACATGTACGCTGTTTTGCACAACTCCCGTTTTATCCACATACAGAGCCGCGGTAGTGGTTAATCCGGTGGTTTTGACTAAAGAAGTTTTGGGCACAGATCCGCCTCCACCACCTCCTCCACCTCCACCGCCTCCTCCTGACGTGCCTACCGTTATGATCCCGGAATCAAAACTTGCCTTACCGCTATAAGCGGCATGAATGGTACAGGTACCCGCCTGGTGACCGGTCATTGTTACACTCATACCGGTAATGGCGTTTAATTCGCTGCCTCCCACTCCTCCTGCGGTGACGGTTAAATCGCTGTCTGCCACTCCCCCGGTCTTGTTTACCAGAGACCAGCTCGTATCATGAGAAAGGGCCACAAAGTTGCCAAACACGTCTCGAAATATACCAAAAACGGTTAAGGTTGAGTTGACCGCCAGGTATTTATCTCCAACAACAGTGCCTGACCCGTCAGGGGCTGTTTCAACTCTTATCTGACTGATTTGTCCATGAGTTACATTTATCGGCTGAGATACCACCGGGCTGAGACCAACCGAGGACGCCGTTATGGCAAATGTATCGGTTGTTGTCCGTACAACATCATTAAAAACCGCCTCCCCATCCACTGCCTTCCGGCTCAAACTGCCGAACAGACAGCCGGAGGACGGACTGATAGTCACAATATCCGTATCCGCAGTCCGGTTTCCATACTGGTCGGATATGATAACAAAGAGACTGTCCATGGGTAATCCGGCTGTAGTCGAAACAGGCTGGATTTCCCACATAAGCTTTTGCTTTGAACCCGGATTAACGATTATGCCGCTTTGCGTTCCGCTAATGCCGGAATCTGATATATCCGCGGCCGTAATGGAATGGATGTCCGCTGTTTTCAATGTAGCAGTGAATTGATGAGACCCGTTATCGTCCTCGGTAAAGGTATAATCAGGCGGCAGGTTAGCCAGGCCATCGCTGCTGTTGAAGTTAATGGTCCCTCTATATGTGGGAATCGGATTGCCGCCCGCGTCCGCAGCAGTAAGACTAAAGCCGTTGACTGTACCGGCGGCAACAGGTGAAGGATAACCGGTAACAATGAGTCTGGTTGCCGGACCGGGAACAACGGTCAATATCCCGGTATCAGCCGGGGCCAGGCCATCCAACGTCAGATGAATATTGGCTGACCCCTGTAAATTGGCCGTAAACAACGCCTGTTTGTTATCTTCGGAAGGGACCAGGTCAGTCTCATTTACTCCGCCTGTCCTGTTGACCAGAGACCAGATTCCGTCGGTATTGGCTACGAAATTGCCGAACTGGTCCCGTATAATAGCAAAGGCCGATAAAGATTCTCCGGCTGTTATATTTCGAGGCGGGAACTGTTCCCCGCTGCCGTCGGCCATCGTCTCAATGGTCAACTGGGCCGGGGCGGCCGCAACAATATTGATAACGCCAGAAGGCGGTGATGATAAATCACCTGAAACCGCCGTCAAAGTCAATGGCCCGGCCTGGTCCCGGCTTATATCATCGAAAGTAGCCTCTCCGTCAACCGCGGCCCGGCTTAATGTTCCGTTCAGCTCTCCCGAGGAGGCCGCAACTGTGATGCTGTCGATATCCGCTGTCCTGTTGCCGTACTGGTCAACAACAAAGATGCTGAAAGGCTCCCAGTTATCTCCGGCTGTTGAAGAAACAGCAGGCAGGATTCCCCAGGCAAGCCTGTTTTTGGCGGCTGGATTGATGATGATGCCGTGCTGTGTTCCGCTGATAGACGGGCTTGCGGTATCTGTGGCCGTAATAGAAATAGTGCCTGCCGTCTTTAAAGCGGCGGCAAACTGATGCGTCCCTTTATCGCCGGCTGTAAAAGTATAGTCGGCGGGAAGATCGGCCTGCGGATCATCGCTGCTGAAATGAATAGTTCCCCCGTAGTTTGTTACGGTGGCGCCTGAGCCGTTTTTGGCTGTTACGCTGAAGTTTCGGGGTATCCCGGCGACGGAGGGCGAGGTATAGCCGGTTATTACCAGTTCAGGGGTGACTGTCAACGTTCCGGAATCGGTTGAGGTCAGGCCGGACTTTGTCACATGAATTCTGGCAGTTCCCAATTGGTGGCCGGTAAAAACCGCGCTCTTTTTATCACCCGAGGCTGCCAGGTCGCCGCTGATTACCCCACCGGTTCTTCCTGTTAACGACCATATCCCGGCGGCGGCATTTTCGACAAAGTTGCCGAAAGCGTCTCGTGAAATGGAGTAAACCGTCATAGACCTGCCAGTGACGATACCCTGATCCGGAACCACTGTCCCGCTGCCGTCAACCGCTGTCTCAACCCGGATCTGGCCAGCCGCGGCCGGGTTGACAGTTACCTGTTGTGAAGCCGAAACCTGGTTATTGTCCGCGGCGGTAATAGCCGGCGTCCCGCTGACAGTATCCTTGTAATAGAAATTAGCCTCGCTGCTGCCGGCAGGAATGGTGATCCCGGTTATCGAACCATCAAAAGGCCCGCCGGGATTGACATCGAACCTGCCGGTGGATGATGTGGAGGTCAAATTGATATCTTTATCGAAAATAACATTTTCCGCATTCCCCGAACTGTCCTGGTTTTGGATTGTGATTATACCTGATAACAGGCCGGCGGTAATGACCTGGGGATTTGTGGTAAATACTAAATTTCCCGAACTCGTGGTAAATTCCATGTCCTCCCCGTAGCTGGCCCCAATACCGGCTGTCCTGGCCCGGAAGTGATAGGTTTGGCCCGGGATCAAACCGGTCAAAAGAGCTGAAAAAGCGCCGGTTGACGTTTTATTTTGCGGTTGTGTGCTGCTGCCGTAGCCAGTTGTATCGCCATATTCAAAAAATACATCTACCGAAGATGCGCCGCCTGTAGACTCCAGGCTCCCGTTTAATGTCGCTGAATTCGTGGTGATTTCCGATGCTTCCAGTGTCGATACAGCAGTCGCTGTTGCCATACCCCACCAATCGGGCTGGTCATCAGTCCAATGGATGTCAGTCAACGTAACGAAATTGCTGCCATCAGAATCCATCAGGCAGATTTCCCAGTTTCCATCAAAATTCGAGGCAAAAGCGATCTGGTCTCCGGATGGCGACCAGGACGGAGTATTTGAATATTCACCTCTTAAAAATTTTTTGCCTGTTCCGTCACTGTTAATTGTAAAAATGTTATATGTTTGGTCCACATAAACTATCCTGGTACCATCCGGAGACCATTTCGGAAAATTGGCCTGGTTCACTCCGGGAACAATCATGTGTATATCGGTGCCATCGGCATTCATTGTGCATAAACCGTTTTCCGAAGCATATACTATTTTGCCGTCGACCGACCAATCCGCAGTCATTCCAACTTCTGAATACGTTAAACGTGTTTTATTACTTCCGTCTGAATCCATTACGAAAATTTGAGAAGCCTCAACATTGGGACTCATTCTTTGTGATGAAGAAAAGACGATTTTTGTTCCGTCCGGGGACCAGGTCGGGTTCCAGCCTCCAGGGCTTTCGGTCAATCTCACCGGATTGCTGCCGTCGGCATTCATTACATAGATATTGTTGGGACCGTCGCGTACCGAAGTGAAAGCAATTTTCGTCCCGTCCGGCGACCAGGCAGGCTGATAATCATATCCGTTTGAATATGTCAACCGGGTCTGATTGCTTCCATCCGCATCCATCACATATATTTCCGGGTTCCCATCCCTCTCGGAAGAGAAAACTATTTTACCTTCGTAATAGTCGTTAACCGCTGTGAAGGTTCTATCTGCCCCGTATGCTATGCCCGCCGGCCCGCCGTCCGCTTTGGCCCGGTAATGATAGGTCTGGCCGGTGATCAGGCCGCTAATAGCCGCGCTGAAATACCCATGACTGCTGAGCACAGGCGGATTGCCTGCAACAATAGTCCCGTAGCCGGTGGTCAAACCGTATTCAAAACTCACCGCCACACTGCTTGAGCCGCCTGTTGAGCTGAGTG